>CADCVT010000094.1 GCA_902806215.1 uncultured Solirubrobacteraceae bacterium
CCGCATGAACAACGAGCACCTGGCGCCCGACGCGCTGACCGTGTTCGAGTCGCTCGACGACGCCGAGGTCCGCACCGCGGGGACGACGTACCTGATGTGGCGCGGCCGTCACGAGCACACGACCTCGCAGGACACGGCGCTCACGCGGATCGCCGGCGCGTCGATCTTCCGCCGCCCGATCCTCGGGCCGAAGGAGCTCTTCTACGCCGACATCTACGCGAGCCGGCGCACGCCGTGCAAGAGCCAGCTCGGCATGCCGGGCATCCGCGACCAGCACTCGGGCTGCGTCGGCTCGTACCTCGTCGAGCACGACCTCTTCGACTTCCTCCTGCTGTCGCTGCCCGACAACGACACGCACTCGCACAAGTACGGGCCCGACGCCCAGGTGACGTCGATCCACGCGGCCGACCGCGAGATCGAGCGCGTCATGCACGCCGCCGGCGGCCCCGACGCCTTCCTGGAGGAGCACGCGGTCATCGTGGTCGCCGACCACTCCCACGCGCTCGTCGAGGCGAACGTCGACCTGTTCGCCGCGCTGCGGGACTTCGACATCCCCGGCCCGGGTGGCGAGACGCCGGACGAGGGCGAGATCGCGCTGTGTCCCGCGCAGCGCAGCGCGATGGTCTACCTGCTCGTGCAGGAGGGACGCGACGCCCTGCTCCCGCGGCTGCTCGAGGCGCTGCTCGCCACCGAGGGCGTCGACCTCGTCGTCCACAAGGAGGACACCGTCGGCGTCATCACCAACGAGCGCGGCACGCTCGCGTTCGCGCCCGGCGAGGAGGTCGGCGACCCGCGCGGCGGCCAGTGGGTCGTGCGCGGCAGCCTCGACTTCCTCGACGCGCGCATCGAGGACGGCGTCCTGCTCAGCGAGAACTACCCCGACGCGCTCGCGCGCGTGTGGGCGGCGCTCCAGTGCCCGACCTCGGGCGACATCCTCGTCTCGGCCTCGCCCGGCTATGAGTTCCTCGACTGGGGAGGCGGCGCGCACATCGGCGGCGGCTCGCACGGCTCGCTGCACCGCAGCGACTCGCTCGGCGCGCTGGTGATGACCGGCATCGACGATCCTGATCGGACCGAATGGTCGATCCGCGACATCGCCGGGCTCGTCAGGGGGCACTGGGGCCTTTGAGCCGTCTCGCGGCGGCGCTCGTCGCCGCGGTGGCCGTCCTGCTGCTCGCCGCCGCCGGCCCAGCGCTCGCGCAGACGGTCGAGCGGCCGCCGTCGCTCGACGAGCCGCCGAAGTTCCACCAGAAGACCGGCCGGCAGGTCCTCGCGATCGCCGACCGCGACCCGAAGGTCCGTACCGTGCGCCGCCAGACGCCGCGCTCGACGAGCGAGGTGTTCACCAAGGGGCCGACGCGATGGCAGGTCTCGTACTTCAGCCGCGGGCGCAAGAAGGAGGTCGCGCAGGTGCTGATCGACGACCGGACGGGCGCGGTGCTCGAGTCGTGGACCGGCTTCCGCGTGCCGTGGACGATGGCCCGCGGCTACGACGGCGCGTTCGGGCGCAAGATCAACGCGCCGTACGTGTGGATCCCGCTCCTGATCGCGTTCCTCGTGCCGTTCGTCAATCCGCGAAGGCCGTGGCAGCTCTTCCACCTCGACCTGCTCGTCCTCGCCGGGTTCAGCGTCCCGCTCGCGTTCTTCACGGCGGGGGAGGTCGAGAGCGCGGTGCCGCTCGTGTATCCGCTGCTGGCCTACCTGCTGGGGCGCATGCTGTGGATCGGGCTGCGGCCGTCCTCCGCCGGCCGCGAGCCGCCGCGCCTGCTCGTGCCGGTCGAGTGGCTCGGGGTGGCGATCGTGTTCCTGCTCGGGTTCCGGCTCGGGCTGAACCTGACGAGCTCGAACGTCATCGACGTCGGCTACGCCGGCGTGATCGGCGCCGACATGATCGCCGACGGCGACGCGCTGTACGGCAACTGGCCGCAGAACAACCAGCACGGCGACACGTACGGGCCGGTCAACTACCTGCTGTACCTCCCGTTCGAGCAGCTGATCCCGTGGAGCGGCTCGTGGGACGAGCTGCCGGCCGCGCACGCCGCGTCGCTCGTGTTCGACGCGCTCGTCGTCGTCGCGCTGTGGCTCGTCGGCCGGCGGGTCTCGGGCAACGCGCTCGGGGTCACGCTGGCGTACGCGTGGGCGGCGTTCCCGTTCACCGCGTACGTGACGAACACGAACGCCAACGACGCGCTCGTCCCCCTGCTCGTGCTCGTCATGCTCTTGCTCGCCGGGCGTCCTTTGCGGTCAGGTGCCGCGACCGCGTTGGCGGGGCTGGCGAAGTTCGCCCCGCTCGCGCTTGCGCCGCTGTTCGCGACGCAGCATCGCGGCGTGCGTGGGCTCGCGCTCTACGCGCTCGGGTTCGCGGTCGTCGCCGGTGCGCTGCTGCTCGCGTTCGTCGGCGACCTCGGGCTCTTCTGGGACCGCACGCTCGGCTTCCAGGCCGACCGCAACTCCCCGTTCTCGGTCTGGGGCCTCTACGACCTCGACCTGCTCCAGCGCGCCGTCCAGGTCGGCGCCGTCCTGCTCGCGCTCGCGCTCGCAGTCGTGCCGCGCCGGCGCGACCTCGTCGGCCTCGCCGCGCTGAGCGCGGCGATCCTGATCGCGCTGCAGCTCGGGACGCAGTACTGGTTCTACCTCTACGTCGTGTGGTTCTTCCCGCTGGTGATGCTCGCGCTGCTCAGCGGCCGTTCCACGCCCGCCGAACCCCCTCGATCGACTCCGCCCGCAGCGGTTGCGGTGCACAGCGGATGAGCGCGCCCATGATCCACGGGTCGTCGGTGGAGGTCTCGAAGCGGTGCGACATCTGCTCGACGAGCGACGCGATCGCCTGCTCCTTCTTGACGCCGATGACGCCGCCGCGCGGGCCGGTCATCCCGACGTCGCTCATGTAGGCGGTCCCCTTCGGCAGGACGCGTTCGTCGGCGGTCGGCACGTGCGTGTGCGTGCCCA
Organism: uncultured Solirubrobacteraceae bacterium; assembly: GCA_902806215.1. Classification (GTDB taxonomy): domain Bacteria; phylum Actinomycetota; class Thermoleophilia; order Solirubrobacterales; family Solirubrobacteraceae; genus CADCVT01. The sequence continues at coordinate 2,950 of CADCVT010000094.1, forward strand.
GCACCGCGGTGACCCGCCCGTCGAGGTACCAGCCCATCGCGACCTTCTCGCTCGTGGCCTCGGCGTGGAAGTCGACGAGCACGTGGTCGACCTTGCCCTCGAGGCCGTCGAGCACGGTCTCGACCTCGTCGAACGGCGAGCGCGCCGCGTTGAGGAACACGGTCCCCGACAGGTTGACCACGCCGAGCCGCACGCCATCCTGCTCGACGACGGTCACGCCGCTTCCCGGGTGGCGGCGAAGGTAGTTCGCCGGCCGCACGATCCGCGGCTCCTCGTCGAGGTAGGGGAGGATCTCGCGCCGGTGGTAGGCGTGGTTGCCGAGCGTGATCGCGTCGACGCCCGCGTCGAGGAGCTCCCGGGCGATCTGCGGGGTGATGCCGAGCCCGCCCGCGGCGTTCTCGCCGTTGACGACGACGAACGTCGGCGCGAGCTCGGAGCGCAGCTCGGGCAGCAGGCCGAGCAGCGTCCGCCGCCCCAGTCCGCCGACCACGTCGCCGATGAACAGGATGCTCGTCATTACGATTCGTGGCGCGCCATGACCGAGCCGCCCCGCGTCCCCGCGCCCGTCGTGATCCCGCGGTGGGTCCAGCTGGCCTCGCTGCCGGTGATCCTGCTCGCCCTGTGGGCGCTCGCCCGGGCGGCCGGCGTCGTGCTGCTCGTGTTCATCGTCGCGGGGGTCATCGCGCTCATCCTGAACCCCATCGTGACCGTCGTGCAGCGCGCCCGCGTGCCACGAGGCCTCGCGGTGGCGTTCGTGTACCTCGGCTTCTTCGCGATGCTGGCGGTCCTCGGCTACTTCCTGTCGGGGCCGATCGCCGACCAGGTGCGGTCGTTCCAGAGCGACGTCCCCGAGTTCGTCGACGACGCGAACGCCTCGCTCGCCGACCTCCAGCGATGGTTCGACGACCAGGGGGTCGACGTCGAGATCGCCGCCCAGGGGCAGACCGCGCTCGAGACGCTGCAGAGCGATGTGCTCGAGGGCTCGGGCGAGATCATCTCGTTCACCGGCGACCTGCTGCGCGAGCTCGTCTCGGTCTCGATCCACCTGATCCTCGTGCTCATCCTGAGCATCTACATGCTCCTGTACGGCCCGCGGATCGGGACGCTCGTGCGCGGCGTCATGCCGCCGGGCGACGGGACGCCGGACGACGACTACCCGACGCGCGTGCAGAGGGCGGTCTCGGGCTACGTCCGCGGCCAGCTGCTGTTCAGCACGATCATGGGCACGAGCGCCGGCGCGTCGCTCTGGATCTACGGGCGCCTCGGGATCTTCGAGCAGGGCGACGACTACGCGCTCGCGTTCGGGCTGTTCTTCGGCGTGATGGAGCTGATCCCGTTCGTCGGCCCGGTCCTCGGGGCGCTGCCGCCGATCATCGTGGCGCTGTTCCACGACCCGCTCACCGCCGTCTGGGTCGGCCTGCTGTTCCTCGCGCTCCAGCAGCTCGAGGGGCATGTGGTCGCTCCGCAGGTGTTCTCCTACACACTGCGGATCAACCCGCTGCTCGTGATCTTCGCCCTGCTGTTCGGCGCGGAGGTCTACGGGCTGGTGGGTGCGCTCATCGCGCTGCCGATCGCTGCCACCCTGAGGGAGACCGTGCTGTACCTGCGCCGCCATCTCGTGCTCGAACCCTGGAACGCCACCAGACCCCTGTCACTGGGGCCCGCCGAGGCGGACCACGAGGAGGAACGGGTCTGATCGCGGCGGAGGGCGTGACGAAGCGCTTCGGTGCGCGGGAGGCCCTGCGGGGCGTGTCCTTCAGCGCGGAGCGCGGCGAGCGCCTGGCCATCATCGGTCCCAACGGGGCCGGCAAGACCACCCTGCTGTCGATCCTCGGCGGCCTGCTCGAGCCGACCGACGGCGGCGTGCGGCTGCCCGGTGACGCGGCCACCGGCTGGGTGCCGCAGCAGACGGCGGTCTACCGCAAGCTCTCGGTGCGCGAGAACCTGCGGCTGTTCGCGCGGCTGGAGAAGGTGCCCGATCCCGACGCCGCCGTCGCGCGCGCGCTCGAGGACACCGACCTGACCGAGCGCGCCGGCGACGAGCTCGGCTCGCTGTCGGGCGGCAACCAGCAGCGCGTCAACATCGCGATCGGCCTGCTCGCCGACCCGCCGGTGCTCCTGCTCGACGAGCCGTCGTCCGCGCTCGACCCGCGCCACCGGCTGCGCGTGTGGACGTTCCTCGACCGCAAGGCCGAGGCCGGAACCACGATCCTCTTCGCCACGCACGACCTCGCCGAGGCCGCGCGCCACGCCGACCGCGTCCTCGTGCTCGCCGACGGCGAGGTGCTGTTCACCGGCACGCCGCGCGAGCTCGAGACCGAGGTCGGCGCCGGCACCGACTTCGAGTCCGCGTTCGTCGCGTTCCTGCAGAAGCGCGGGCATTAGCGATGCGCTGGCTGCTGATCAAGGACCTGCAGATCCTGCGGCGCTCGCCTCTGCTCGTCGCGCTGCTCGTCCTGTACCCCGTGCTGGTCGCGCTGCTGATCGGGTTCTCGCTGTCGGGTGGGCCGGACAAGCCGCGCGTCGCGTTCGTCAACGAGGTGCCGCAGGGCGAGTCGGAGTTCTCCGTCGGCGGCGAGACGCGCGACGCGTCGGACTACGCGGCGCGGCTGTTCGACGCGGTCGACCCGATCCGCGTGAAGACGCGCGCGGAGGCCGTCGATCTCGTGGAGTCCGGCGACGCGCTGGGCGCGCTGGTCATCCCGGAGGACGCGGCCGAGCGGCTGCGCTCGTCGCTGTCGCTGAGCGGGACGGGCGAGCGGCCGACGGTCGAGGTCATCTACAACGGCGAGGATCCGGTCAAGCGCCGCTTCGTCGAGGCGACGATCGAGTCGACGCTGGCCGAGGCGAACCTCGCGCTCTCGCAGGAGATCACCGAGGTCGGCGCCGAGTACCTCGACATCCTGCTCAAGGGCGGGTCGTTCTCGATTCTCGGCCGCGAGTTCGAGGTGCTCGGCCTCACCGCGAGCGAGGAGGTCCTGCAGCGGCAGATCGACGCGCTGCCGGAGCGCTCGGCACAGCGGCGCGAGCTCGAGCGCGTCGCGCGGTTCGCCGGCCTCGCGGTCGAGAACCTCGACCTGTCGGACCAGATCCTCGCCTCGATCGGCGAGCCGGTGAAGGTCAAGCAGACCGTCCTCGACGGCTCGCGCACGGCGCTCGACGCGTTCGCCGTGGCGGTCGCGGTCGCGGTGTCGCTCATGTTCGTGACCGTCCTGCTCGCGGCGGGGATGCTTGCGCTCGAACGTGAGGAGCACGCGTTCGGCCGGCTCGTCCGCGGGCTGGTGTCGCGCACGACGCTCGTCGCGGAGAAGGTCCTGCTGTCGGCGCTGTGCGCGTTCGCGCTGGGGGTGCTGCTCGTGTGCGGCCTGTCGCTGTTCGTCGACATCGCGTGGTCGCAGGCACCGCTGTGGCTGCTGGCACTCGCGCTCGGAGCGATCGCCTTCGGGGCGATGGGCGTCGCGATCGGCGGCCTGGCCCGCGAGGTCCGAGCGGCGTCGCTGCTCGCGTTCCTGCTCTCGCTGCCGATCGCGTTCCTCGCGCTCGTCCCGAGTGGAGCGGTCGCGCCGGCGCTCTTCGACGTGATCAACGTGATCTCGGGCCTGTTCCCGTTCAAGCCGACGCTCCGCGCGCTCGACGCGACGCTGAACGACTCCGGCACGTCGGTGCTGACGCCGTTCCTGCACCTGCTCGCGCTGACGCTCGCGTACGGCGCGCTCGCGCGGGTCGCGCTTCGCCGTTTCGGTTGAGTGGCTGAGCTCTTCTGCTCTCGGCGGTTCCCGCGGCTAGCCGCCGGTGCTCGCCTTCTTGGCGCTTAGCTCCGGCTAGCGCCTGTGCTAGCGGCGGCTAGAGGAGAGAGTTCGGGGGCCTTGTCTCGGAGTTGTAAGCGGGGGCTTACACTGGCGTAAGCGCACGCTTACAACTCGCAACCGAGACACCTCGATCACGAAGGAAGTGCCGGCTGCCCTACTGACGCTGTTCTCGGACCACGAGCCGACAACAGCCACCGCGAGCAGAAGAGCTCCACAACACAACGAGTGCGAAGCTGCGCAGCCACGTGAGCGACCTCGACCGCATCGTCGCGTTCCTCGAGGAGATCGGCATCGGCGTCGTCTTCGAGGAGAACGACGCCGCCACGGGGTTCCTGCCTGGGCTTCGCGTCGACCGAGGACGACTGCTGGTCGATACGGCGACGCTCGAGTGGCCCGGCGACCTGCTGCACGAGGCCGGCCACCTCGCGCTCGTGCCGGCGGCGAAGCGCCCGACGACGACCGACGAGGTCGAGGTCCCGGGCGTCGACATGGGACAGGTCGAGCCGGCGGCCATGCTGTGGTCCTACGCGGCTGCCATGCAGATCGGCCTCGAGCCGCAGCAGGTCTTCCACGGCGGCGGGTACGCCGGCAAGGCCGCGGGCCTGCTGCGCACGTACGGCTACGGCGTCTACCCCGGCCTGCCGGTGCTCGTCCAGCTCGGCCTGGCCGACGCGAGCTACCCGCGCATGCTCCGCTGGCTCGCGCCGTGACCGTCAGTCCGAGTCCGGGCGCCTGAACAGCGCCGGCATCTGCGCGCCGAGGACGAGGTCGCCCTCGATCCGCAGGCGCCCGTAGAGGAACAGCTCCGGCCCGCGCGCCGGATCGGCGCACAAGCGCATGAAGTCGACGCCGCCGAGCTCGTAGACGACGTCCGGCGCAGCGCTCCCGTCGCGCTCGACCGCGACGGCCCCGCGCGTGAACACGACCTGCCAGCGGTCGTCGCCGCCGCCGGGGCGGTCGCCGATCCGCCACTCGACGACGGCGTCGAGGTCGCCCGCCGCCGCCGGGTCGACGAACGACGGCATCTGCCGGAACAGCTCGGGGACGATCACCTCCCAGCCGGCCTCGAGCCCGGCGGCGAGCTGCTCGTCGGTCGCGCCGGCCGTGAGCTGCGCGTACGCCTCTGGGTCGATGGGTGCGCTCATCGTCGCTCCTCTCCTGGTGGTGGGGGCAGCCAGAAGTCACCGCCCATCATCCGCGCGCCATCGCGTCGCTCGCGCGGCCGGCGGGCCCGGAGAACGGGCTCCCGGATCCGTAGAGGATCCGCCACGGCACGATCGTCCGCGTCCTGCGCCCGCGGGCGGTCCGGCTCATGGTCGAGCAGGACGGCGTGCGCCGCCGGTCGATCGCGCTGAAGCTGCGCCGCTGAACCCGGCTACGTCGCCTGACGTAGCCGGAGCTACCGCGCGCAGCGGATGACGCGGACGCGCCGCGACCTTACGATCAACGAGGGATGGCGACGCATCGCGAGGACGAAGCCGATCTGCACGTCGACGTGCTCGCCGCGCTGGTCGCGGCGCTCTTCCTGACCACGACGACCCCGCTCGCGCTGCGCGACGAGGGGCCGCTCTCGTGGTGGACGTACCCGGCGTGTGCGGCGGCAGGGCTCGCCTTCGCGATCCGGCGCCGGCACCCGGTGTGGACCGTCGCCATCGCGGTCGTCGCGGTCGCGGTGTTCACGATCGCCAACGGTCGCGGGGGCCCGATCTTCGCCGCCGCGTTCGTCGCCCTCGCGTGGCTCGGTCACGCGCGCCCCGCTCCGCGCGGATGGTTGCCCGCCACGCTCGCCGCCGTCGCGGTCCTGACCATCGTCTCGCTCGCGGCCACCGGGCCGAGCATCCACATCGCACCGATCGGACTGTTGCTCCTCGCGGCCCCGAAGATCAGCGCCGACCGGGCGCGCGCCCGATCGCTGCGCGCCGCCGCGAGCGAGCAGGAGACCGGCCGGCGCGTCGCCGAGGAGCGGCTGCGGATCGCGCGCGAGGTCCACGACGTCGTCGGGCACGGCCTGGCGACGATCGCGCTGCGCGCCGGCGTCGCCGACCACGTCATGACGAAGGACCCGGCCGAGGCGCAGGAGGCCCTGCGCGCGATCCGCGGGATCGCCCGCGACTCGCTCACCGAGCTGAGCGCCCTGCTCGGCGAGCTGCGCGCCGACGCCGAGCATGCGCCGGTGCCCGACCTCGATCAGCTGCCGCGCCTCGTCACCGGGCTGCGCGAGGCGGGCATGGACGTCGAGCTCGCGGTCGACGGCGTCGAGGATCCGCTGCCCGAGGTCGTCGGCGCCGCGGGCTATCGCATCGTGCAGGAGGCCCTGACCAACGTCGCCCGCCACGCCGGTGCGAACGCCCGCGCGCGGGTCAAGCTGACGAAGGACACGCGCCAGGTGGTGGTCGAGGTCGTCGACGACGGCCGCGGCGCGAGCGTGGTGCGCGACGGCGGCGGGATGACCGGGATGCGCGAGCGCGCGTCCGCGCTCGGCGGGACGTTCGAGGCGGGCGACGCCCGCGGCGGCGGCTTCCGCGTGCGCGCGACCCTGCCGGCGGTCCCGCGATGATCCGCGTCGCGCTCGCCGACGACCAGGCGCTCGTGCGCGCCGGGCTGCGCGCGCTGCTCGCGACCGAGGACGGCATCGAGGTCGTGGGGGAGGCGGCCGACGGGGACGAGGCCGTCGCGGTCGTCGCGCGCGAGCGACCCGACGTCGTCCTCATGGACGTGCGCATGCCGGGCACCGACGGGCTCGAGGCGACGCGGCGGATCGTCGCGGACGACACGCTGAGCGACGTCCGCGTCGTCGTGCTCACGACGTTCGAGCTCGACGAGTACGTCTTCGAGGCGCTGCGCGCCGGCGCCGCCGGGTTCCTGCTCAAGGACGTCGAGCCCGCCGAGCTCGTCCGCGCGGTGCGCGTGGTCGCCGCGGGCGAGTCGCTGCTCTCGCCGAGCGTCACCCGCCGCGTCGTCGAGCGCTTCGCCGACACGCGCGCGTCCACCGCGCCCGCGGCCGGGCTCCTCGACGAGCTGACCGAGCGCGAGGCCGAGGTCGTCGCGCTCGTCGGCGCCGGCCTGTCGAACCACGAGATCGCCGACCGGCTCGTCATCAGCCCGGCCACCGCGCGCACCCACGTGTCGCGCTCGATGCTCAAGGTCGCCGCGCGCGACCGCGCGCAGCTCGTGGTCTTCGCGTACGAGGCCGGCCTCGTCGCGCCGGGCCGCACCGCCTAGGCCGGCGTACGTCAGACGCCGTACGCGAAGATCCGCTCAGCGCCCGATGACGGGACGCCGTCGCTGGGACAGGATCGCCGGGTCGTCCGAACCGAGGGGAACGCCGTGTCCACGCTCACCCGCTGGGTGCTTGCCCACAAGAAGATCGTCGCCGTCACCTGGATCCTGCTCACCGTCGCCGGTGGCGCCGCGGCCGGGCCGGCCTCCGACGCGCTCAAGTCCGAGTTCAGCGTCCCCGACGGCGAGGGCTGGGAGACGAACGTCGCGATCGCCGAGCGTTACCAGGGCACCGGCGGCGACGCGGCTCCACTGCTCCCGGTCGTCACGCTGCCGCAGGGCAGAACCGTCGACTCGCCCG
>CADCVT010000095.1 GCA_902806215.1 uncultured Solirubrobacteraceae bacterium
GGCGGCGCCGCCGTGCTCACGAGGGCGGGGCCGGCTGCTCGGTCGGCGGGGTCGGCGGAGCGGCGGACGCGGCCGGCTGCTCGACGGGCGCGACCGAGACCTGCGCGGCCTCGCGGACGACGCTCCCGCGCAGCGGCGTGCCGCAGCCGGGGCAGAAGTTGGCGTCGCTGTCGTGCAGCGTCTGGCAGCGCGGGCACGCGGCGATGCCGGGCTCGCGCAGCCGCGTGATGTCCTGCCGGTCGCGCAGCGCGGTCTCGAGCGTGCGCAGCTCCTGGTCGACGGTCTTCAGGTTCTCGAGCTTCTGTGCGACGAGGTCGGGCCGGTCGCGGCCGAAGCGGTGCAGGTCGAACGTCAGACCGCCGAGGTCCCGGAACGCGAGCTCGCGGTAGCGACGGAGGTAGCGCAGCCGGCGCCGGATCCGCGCGCGGTCACGGAAGCGCGGCGCGGCGTCGGCCGGAGCCTCCTCGACGACGGTCGCCGAGTCCTCGGCGGTGCCCACGACGGGGGCGACGACCGTCGGCTGCTCGACGACCCCGGTCGCGGAGACCGCGCCGGCTTCGGGGGCGGGCGTCGGAGCAGGGGTCGGCTCGACGACGGGCGCGGCTTCAGGAGCTGGGGCCGGGGTCGGCTCCACAGAGGGCGGTGGCTCGGGCGCAAGGGTCGGCTCCACGACGGGCGTCGGTTCGGGTGCCGGCGCCGGCTCGACGACGGAGGCCGCCTCGGGGGCCTGCGGCGTCGCCGACTCGAACAGGCCGCCGACCGTGGCGGGCGGGGGAGCGTCGGTCGGGGGAGCCTCCGCAGCCGGAGCGTCCACCTCGGGCGCCGGACTCGACGCGGCCAGCGGATCGCCGGACGTGACCTCGGTGGGCTGGTCTATGGGTGTCTCGGGCGCCTGCGGCGCCTCCGGGGCGCCCTTTCGCAGGCGGGGGATCCGTGCCATCGGGTCGAGTCTAGGCGCCACGAAGACGCATCCGTCTTGTGACAGAGCGGTGTAGATCCGTCACACCCTTCGGCGGAGCATCGGCGCCATGCCCTACCACCTCTTCGCCAGGCTCCACGCCACCGCCCTCGACCTCGGCCGCGACGCCCGCGGTCAGGGGACCGTCGAGTACGTCGCGCTCATCCTGCTGCTCGCGCTCGTGTTCGCCGCCGTCGTCAAGTTCGGCGCCGGCAAGGACTTCGACATCGGCAAGACGATCGTCGACAAGCTCAAGGACGCGATCGACGGCGTCGGAGACGCCCCCAAGAAGTAGGACGCCGCGTCCGTTGCCGTCGTCCTCTTTGCCACCATGACCGCCGTGGCGCCGCCGACCGTGCATCCCCGCGACCGTCCGGTCGCCGTCTTCGACAGCGGCGTCGGCGGCCTCACCGTGCTGCACGAGCTGCTGGTGCAGCTGCCCCACGAGGACTACGTGTACCTCGGGGACACGGCGCGGTTCCCGTACGGCGGGCGCAGCACGGAGGAGCTCGAGCAGTTCACGCTCGAGATCGCCGAGCGGCTGCTCGCCGACCGGGCCAAGCTCCTCGTCGTCGCCTGCAACACGGCGACGGCGGCGGCGCTGCCCGCGCTGCGACGCCGGATGATGGACACGACGCTCGGCATCGACGTCATCGGCGTCGTCCGGCCCGAGGCCGTCCAGGCAGTGACCGCGACCCACACCGGACGCATCGGCGTGCTCGCCACGCCGACGACGGTGGACAGCGGTGCGTACGAAGAGGCCGTGCACGCGGTCGACCCGCACGTCTCGCTGACGAGCGTCCCGTGCCCGGACCTCGCACCGATCATCCAGGGCGGCGACCCCTTCGACGAGCACGTGGTCGAGGTCGTGAAGTCGTACTGCGCTCCGCTGAAGGAAGCGAACGTCGACACGGTGATCCTGGGCTGCACGCACTACCCGATCGTGCGGCCGATGCTGCAGCGCTTCCTCGGCGGCGGCGTGACGCTCATCTCGAGCGGACAGGCGCTGGCCCGGCAGGTCGAGCACGCGCTCGCCACCCGTGACCTCGGCAACCCCCGCGCCGACGAGGGCGACTACCGGTTCCTGTGCACCGGCGACGTCGACGCCTTCCGTGCGCTGGGCACGCGCTTCCTCCAGATGCCGATGGGTTCGATCGAGCGCGTCGAGATGGGCCTCCCGGTATGAGCCGCTCCTACGACCGCACCCCGGCGCAGCTGCGCCCGACGACCATCAGTCCCGGCTTCGTCAGCACGGCGACCGGCAGCGCGCTCATCGCGCAGGGCGAGACGCGCGTCATCTGCACCGCGAGCGTGGAGGAGTCGGTCCCGCGCTGGATGGAGGGCCAGGGCCGCGGTTGGCTGACGGCGGAGTACGGGATGCTCCCCGCGTCGACGGGCCAGCGCAAGCAGCGCGACAGCACCAAGGGGCGCGTCGACGGTCGGACCGTCGAGATCCAGCGCCTCATCGGTCGCAGCCTGCGCGCGATCGTCGATCTCAAGGCGCTCGGGGAGCGCACGGTCTGGATCGACTGCGACGTCCTCACCGCCGACGGCGGCACGCGGTGCGCGTCGATCACCGGCGCGTACGTGGCGCTGGCGCTGGCGATCAAGCGCGTGCAGGAGGAGGGCAAGCTGAAGAAGGATCCACTGACCGGGACGCTTGCGGCGGTCAGCTGCGGCGTCGTCGGCGGCGTCCCGCTGCTCGACCTCGACTACTCCGAGGACAGCCGCGCCGACGTCGACGCCAACGTCGTCATGACCGGCGACGGCGGCCTGGTCGAGGTCCAGGCGACCGCGGAGCGCACCCCGCTGCAGAAGGCGCACCTCGACGAGCTCCTCGCGCTGGCGGCTACGGGGATCGACGACCTGAAGGCCGTGCAGGCCGAAGCGGTGGCGGCATGAGGCTGGTCCTCTCCACCCGCAACGACGGCAAGGCGCGCGAGTTCGGCTCGCTCATGGCGCCGCACATCGTCGACCCACTCCCGAAGCACGTCATGCTGCCGCCCGAGACGGGGGAGACGTTCGCCGAGAACGCGCTGGAGAAGGCGCGGACCGCGGCCCGCGAGCTCGGCCGTCCCGCGATCGCCGACGACAGCGGCATCGCCGCCGAGGCGCTCGACGGCCGCCCTGGCGTGCGCTCGGCGCGGTACGCAGGCGAGAACGCCACCGACGAGCAGAACCTCGACAAGCTGATGCGCGAGGCGCCCGCCGGCAGTCGCCTCGCCTACGTCTGCGCGCTCGCCTACGTCGCGCCGGACGGCACCGAGCACGTCGTCGAGGGCCGCTGCGAGGGGACGCTGTCGGACACCAAGCGCGGCAGCGGCGGCTTCGGCTACGACCCGGCGTTCATCCCGGACGAGCACCCGACGATGACCATGGCCGAGCTCACCCCGGAGGACAAGGACGCGATCAGCCACCGCGGCAAGGCCGCACGCGCCCTGCTGGCATGGCTCCCGCCCGCGTAGGCACCGACAGCCGCAAGACGTCGGCGGCGCTGCTCTCGATCGCGTCGAACACGGTCCTGATCGCGCTGAAGATCGTCGCGGGCGTGATCACCGGGTCGGTCGCGATCCTCACCGAGGCGCTCCACAGCGGCATCGACCTCATCGCAAGCGTGATCGCCTACATCAGCGTCCGCCGCTCCGACCAGCCGCCGGACCGCGACCACCCGTTCGGGCACCAGAAGTACGAGAACCTCGCGGCCGCCTTCGAGGGTGTCCTCATCCTCGTGGGAGCCGGCATCGTCGTGTTCGAGTCCGTCCGCCGGCTCGGCGGCGAGGCCAACGAGCTCGAGGAGATCCCGCTCGGCATCGCGATCATCGCGCTGACGATCGTGGTCAACGTCGTCGTGTCGACGTTCCTGGGCCGGCGGGCCCGCGAGACCGAGAGCGCGGCACTCGAGGGCGACGCCGCGCACCTGCGCACCGACGCGGCGACCTCCATCGCGGTGCTCCTCGGGCTCGCGCTCGTGCACCTCACGGGCTACGACTGGCTCGACCCGGTCATCGCGCTCGTGGTGGCCGTCGCGATCGTCACGGCGGGCTGGCGGCTCGTGACCCGCTCGTCGCGGGTGCTCGTCGACGAGACGCTCCCCGACGACGAGCTCGAGGCGATCCGCCAGGTCGTGCTGCGCTTCGGCCCGCGCGGCGTCGCCGGGTTCCACAAGCTCCGGGCGCGCCACGCCGGTGCGTTCCACCACGTCGACATGCACGTGCAGTTCCGCGCCGGGACGACGCTCGAGGACGCTCACGACGTCGCCCACGCGCTCCAGGACGAGATCGCGGCCGTCCTCGACGGCGCCGACGTCCTCATACACCTCGAGCCCGAGGACCGTGTCCGGCCCGGCACCGAGGTGCCACGGGGGGACTTCAACGAAGGTTGATCGCGGCCGAGAGGCCGATCGCGGCAGCCACCGCGGCGTAGCCGTCGTACCCGCTGACGAGCAGCAGGATGGCGGTCACGAAGCACGCGACGACGGTGGTGAGCCAGGCGATACGAGGGAGCGGCAAGGGCCGCAGAGTGTGCCGAAACGACCGGAAGGAGCGGCACTCCCTAGGCCCCGTCGGGGATTCCGCCGGTGTCAGTGGCTAAGGTGCGGCTCGTTTCCCAACCGGGAGGAGCCCCCATGAACCGCACCGAACTCGCCCAGCAGGTCGCCTCGCGCGCCGGCATCGACAGCAACCAGGCCAAGAAGGCCGTCGACGCCGTCGTCGACTCGATCACCGAGGAGCTCTCGAGTGGTGGCGAAGTCGCCATCTCGGGCTTCGGCAAGTTCAGCGTGTCCGATCGCGCCGCCCGCCAGGGCGTCAACCCCGCGACCGGCGAGAAGATCCAGATCAAGGCGTCGAAGGCCGCGAAGTTCTCGGCTGCCAGCGGTCTGAAGAACACCCTGAACGGCTAGCCGTTCGCAGTTCAAGCGTTCGCGATCAGCGGCGCCGGGTCATCCGGCGCCGCTGGTAGCGTCGCCCTCCCCGTCTGACGAAGGAGAGCGATCGACGTGACCAAGTCCGAGTTCGTCGACCAGGTGGCAGCCCGTTCGGGCCTCAACCGCAAGGACGCGAGCGCAGCGGTCGACGCCGCCCTCGAGACGATCCAGAGCGCGCTGGAGCGTGGCAGCGATGTCACCTTCTCCGGGTTCGGCAAGTTCCACGTCGCCGACCGCAGCGCACGCCAGGGCGTCAACCCCGCCACCGGCGAGAAGATCCAGATCGCCGCCTCGAAGGCCCCGAAGTTCACGCCCGGGGCCCAGCTGAAGAAAGCCGTCAAGGGCGGATGACACGCGCGCCCTCACGGGCTCCGGCTCGCTGAGCGCGCCCATGCCGTTCTCCGACCGACTGGCCGCGCTCGTCGACGAGCGCGAGTCGCAGATCGTCCTTGGCCTCGACCCGGACCCGTCCCGCGTGTGGCCGCAGGCGCGCGCCGCCGCGCCCGACGCCGGGACGCCCGCCCAGCGTGCCGCCGAGGTCGTCGTCGCGCACTGCTCGGCCCTGATCGCCGCGGCAGGGCCGGCGTGCGTCGCCGTCAAGCCGCAGGTCGCCTGCTTCGAGCGCCTCGGCGCGCCCGGATGGGCCGCGCTCGTCCGCGTCGCCGACGCCGTGCGCGCGGCCGGCCTGCTCGTCCTCGCCGACGCCAAGCGCGGCGACATCCGCGTAACGGCCCCGGCCTACGGGCAGGCCTTCCTGGGCGGGATGGACACGCCGTTCGGGCGTGTGGCCGGCGTCGACGCCGACGCGATGACCGTCAACCCGTACATGGGCGCCGAGACGATCGAGCCCTACGTCGAGACCGGCCGCGGGGTCTTCGTCCTCGTCCGCACGTCGAACCCGGGCGCTGCCGACTTCGAGGAGCAGGAGCTCGCCGGTGGGGGACTGCTGTGGGAGTCGGTCGCGCGGACCGTCGACCGCCTCGGCACGAACGCCGTCATCGGCGCCACCGCGCCGCACGTCGTCGGCCGCGCGAGGGAGCTCATGCCGCGCGCGACGTTCCTGCTGCCGGGCGTCGGCGCGCAGGGCGGGCGGGTCGAGGATCTCGCCCCGGCGTTCGCGCCGGGCAGGGCCGGCGGCCTCGTCACGGCGTCGCGCTCGATCGCGCGCGCACACGAGGAGCACGGCGGCGAGCCGCCCGCGGCGGCACGCGCAGAGGCCGAGCGGCTGCGCGAGCAGGCGTGGGCCCTCGCGTGACCGCCCTACAGTTCGTGCGCGATGTCGTACAGCCGCAGCCCAGGGCGCTGGCTCGGGCCCCTCGCGCTTCTGGCCGCCCTGGTGGCGGTCTTCGTGATCTTCAACGCCACCACGGGCGACGAGGAGCCCGCGCAGACGGCGCGGCAGACCTCGACCGACGCCAAGAAGAAGGACGGCGACGGGAAGAAGTCGACGACGGGCAAGGAGGAGGCCTCCGGCGGCGGGGCCACGACGGCGACGACGCCGAAGAGCGGCAAGAAGACGTACACGGTGCGCCCGGGCGACACGCTCGCCGGGATCGCCGAGAGCACCGGGGTCTCGATCGAGGAGATCCAGGAGCTCAACCCCGACGTGGACTCGAACAGCCTGTCGATCGGGCAGGAGCTCAGGCTCGCGCGGTGAGCGCGCGCGCCGTCACCCTTCTCGCCGCCCTCCTCGCCGCGTTCGCCCTCGCCGCGCCGGCGGCGGCGCCCGCCCAGCAGCGGCCGGACATCAGCGCCCCGTCGGCGATCGTCATCGAGGCGAGCACGGGCGACGTCGTGTTCGAGCGCAAGGCCGACGAGAAGCGGCTCATCGCCTCGACCACGAAGCTCATGACCGCGCTGATCGCCCTCGAGGGCGTCGCGCTCGACGACACGCTCACGGTCAGCCCGTACAACGCCGCGCCCGCTGAGTCGGTCGCGAACCTCCGGGCGGGCGAGCGGATGCGCGTCGCCGACCTGCTGCGGGCGCTCCTGCTGGCGAGCGCCAACGACGCGGCGACGACCCTGGCGAACGGCATCAGCGGCTCGGTGCCCGCGTTCGTCCGCGAGATGAACGCGCGGGCGAAGGAGCTCGGGCTGCGCAACACCTCCTACGACAACCCGGTCGGGCTCGACGGGCCGCGCAACCGCTCCACGGCGCGCGACCTCGTCCGCCTGGCACTCGTCCTGCGCCGCGACGACTTCTTCCGCGAGACGGTCAACCGGCCGCGCGCGGCGCTCCAGAGCGGCGCACGCAAGCGGACCGTGCTCAACCGCAACCGGCTCGTGCGCGACCACGCGTTCGTCGACGGCGTGAAGACCGGCCGCACGCAGCAGGCCGGCTACGTGCTCGTCGGCTCGGCGACGCGCAAGGGCGTCACCGTGCTCAGCGCCGTGCTCGGCGAGCCGGGCGAGGCCGCGCGCGACGCCGACACGCTCGCGCTCCTGCGGTACGGCCTCGGCCGCTACCGGCGCACGACGCTCGTCGAGCGCAACGAGGTGCTGCGCGAGGCCGACCTGAAGTACCGCGACGAGCAGGTCGACCTCGTCGCCGCCGAGAGCGTCCAGCGCGTCCTGCGCCGCGGCGAGCGCGCGCAGGTGCGGGTGCTCGGGGCGCCGGCGGAGATCGAGGGCCCGACGGCCGCCGGAGCGCGCGTCGGCACGGTCGAGGTGCGCGTCCGCGGGCGGACCGTCGCGCGCACGCCCCTCATCACCGCGGCGGCGGTCGAGGAGGCCTCGCTGAGCGAGCGTCTGTCGGAGGTCCTCTCCCGTCCGGCTTCACTTCTCCTCGTAGCGCTTCTCCTTGCCTGTACGGTGTCGCTTGTGCTGCTGCGACGACGTGTCGTCCAGAGGGCGGGGGGCGTCAGGTGATCATCACGGTCACGCTCAACGCCGCGATCGACAAGACCCTGTCGGTCCCGAACTTCCGCATGGGCCGGCGCCACCGCACGGTCGAGCAGACGACGATGGCCGGCGGCAAGGGCGTCAACGTCGCCCGCTCGCTCAAGTCGCTCAACCAGCCGGTCATCGCGACGGGCTTCGCCGGCGGGCCCACGGGGACGCGGATCGTCGAGCAGCTCACCGAGGAGTCGATCCTCAACGACTTCGTGCGCATCCGCGAGGAGTCGCGCACGAACACCTCGGTGCTCGACCCGACGACCGGCGAGCAGACCGAGATCAACGAGAAGGGCCCGGCGATCAGCGGCAAGGAGCTCGAGCTCTTCCGCGACAAGCTGCTCTACCTCGCCCAGGGCGCGGAGATCGTCGTGATCGCGGGATCGCTCCCGCGCGCCGTCGACCCCGACTACTACGCCGACCTCATCCGCGAGCTGCGCAAGCTCGAGGTGACGACGATCGTCGACACCGACGGGGAGCCGCTGCGCCACGCGGTGCGCGCCGAGCCCTCGGTGATCTCGCCGAACGTCCTCGAGGCGGAGGAGCTCGTCGGCCACGAGTTCAACGACGAGAGCGACATGCTGCACGGCGTGCGGATGATGGGCGAGCTCTCCCGCGAGGCGATCATGACCGTGCACGACGGCTGCTTCGCGTCACTGCGCGATCCCGAGGCGGGCGCGATGGCCCCGCCGGTCCTGCTGCGGGCCCGGATCGAGCCGCGCGAGCCGGTGGCCACGGTCGGGTCGGGAGACGCCTTCCTGGCCGGGTTCGTCGCCGCGCGGTACGGCGGCTCGTCGCCCGAGGACTGCCTGCGGTTCGGGGTCGCCTGCGGGGCGGAGTCGATCAAGCGACTCGGCGCCGGGCTCATCGAGCCGCGCGAGGTCGAGCGCATCGTCGGCGACGTGGAAGTGGCACGCGTCACAGAGCCGTCGACGGTCTGACCGAGGGTTTCCCGCAAGGTGCGGGAAAGAGCGGACTTCGCCGTTGCTACCGTGATTCCTCCGTCCGCCCTCCATCCTAGGATCGCCCAATGGAAGTTGAGATCGGTCGCGGGAAGAAGGCCCGCCGCGCCTACGGATTCGATGACATCGCCATCGTGCCCTCACGGCGCACGCGGGACCCCGACGACGTCGACATCACCTGGAAGCTCGGCGACTACCGCTTCGAGCTCCCGCTCATGGCGTCCGCGATGGACGGCGTGGTCTCTCCGAAGACCGCCGGCATCGTCGGCAAGCTGGGCGGCCTGGCCGTTCTCAACCTCGAGGGCATCTGGACCCGCTACGAGGACGCCGACGATCAGCTCGAGCGCATCGCCGGTCTCCCGCGCGACGTCGCGACGCGTGAGATGCAGGCGATCTACGAGCGTCCCGTCGACCCCGATCTCATGGCCCAGCGCATCCGCGAGATCAAGGAGCAGGGCGTCGTCGTCGCCGCGTCGCTGACGCCGCAGCGCGTGCGCCAGCACTACGAGCTCGCGCTCGACGCCGGCCTGGACATCCTGGTCATCCAGGGCACGGTCGTCTCGGCCGAGCACGTCTCCACGGTCTCCGAGCCGCTCAACC
>CADCVT010000096.1 GCA_902806215.1 uncultured Solirubrobacteraceae bacterium
GGATCTCGGCGTTCGACGATCGCGTGTCCTCGATGCGCGTGTGCCCCAACAACGACCAGGCCAAGTGCGGCCCGGGCGCGACCGCGCCGCCGCCGTCGTCGGGCGGTGGAGGCTCGCCGCCGCCCTCCGGCGGAGGCTCCCAGCCGTCGTCGCCCCCTCCGTCGCAGGGCCCGCCGCCTCCGCCGGCCCAGGACCCGCGGCCGGCCGAGCCCGATCCCGCCGCCCCGCCGCCGGCGCCGCCCGCGCCCACGTGCGCCGGCTCGCAGCTGCAGATCGGCCCGCTCACCGCGCGCGCCACGTGCTTCCGCCGCGACGGCGACTCGTTCGTCGCCGGCGGCCAGGTACGCATCGGCGGCATGGACCTCCTCGCCGGGCCCGGCGGGCAGGTCCGGCTGAACACCCGCTCGCTCGAGGTGTCGGCGTCCGGCCCGGTCCAGCTCAAGGTCGGGTCGTTCGTCCTCTACAAGCGCGCGTTCACGTGGAAGCTCGGCGGGACGTTCACGTTCGACGTCGAGCGCGGGGTCAAGCTGCGCGGGCTCCCGCTCACCGGCAAGGCCGCGCTGAGCCTCGACGGCGCGACCCGCACGCTGAAGGTCGCGCTGACCGTCTCGCTGCCGAGCGTCCTCGGCGGCGTCACCGGCGACACGTCGATCCGCGTCGCCCCCGACGGCGTCGCGGTGGCCGACGTGAAGGTGACTGCGGGCTCCGCGCGCCTCGGCAGATTCGAGCTCCGCGACCTGTCACTGGCCTACGCGTCGCCGAGCCGCGGCGTGCACCACTTCGACGGCGCGGCGACGATCGTGCTGCCCGCGCCGGCCAGCCCGACGGTCGCCGCCGGCCTCGGCTTCGGCGTCGGGGACAGCTACTTCCGCGTTGCGGGCTCGGTCAACGGCCTGAACAAGCCGCTGTCGACCGGCGTCTTCCTGCAGCGCATCCGCTTCGAGGTGCAGGTCAACCCGATCAAGCTGTCGGGCGGCCTCGGGCTGAGCGCGGGGCCGCGGGTGCTCGGCAAGGAGGCCGTCAGCATCGACGGCGACTTCACCTACGAGCAGGGCCCGCCCGACAAGTACACGGTGTCCGGCAGCGGCAAGCTCGTCGACGTCGAGGTCGGCAGCGGGACGATGACCTACCAGACCGACGGCAAGCTGGACATCAGCGCCAAGGTGAAGATCGAGCGCTACGGCATCGGCTTCTCCGGCGAGATCACGGGCTGGGTCGACGGCTCGCGCGCGTTCAACGTGCAGGGCTCGGGCTCGGCGAAGCTCGGCCCGGCGACCCAGGGCGCCGAGGCCGTCGTGTCGAGCGTCGGGATCGCGGCGTGCCGTCGCGGCTTCGGCCCGGACGTCGGGTTCGGCTACGCCTGGGGTCGCGACCCGGAGATCTTCGCGTCGTCGTGCGGCATCGGTCCGTGGATCGCGCAGCGGCCGGGCGGCGCGCGGGCCGCGCAGGCCGGCCGGTTCGCGACGTTCGGGATCGCGCCGGGGACCGACGTCGCCGCGTTCTCGGCCGTCGGCGTCGACCGCCCGCCGAGGATCCGCGTCGAGGGCCCGCGCGGCGAGGTCATCGCGACGACGCCCGCCGATCCGGCCGCCGCGGTCGACGACGGGCGCGTGCTGCTCTTCCAGCACCCGGAGTCCAAGACGACCTACGCGGCCGTCAAGGGCGCCGCGGCGGGCACGTACAAGCTCGTGCTCGAGAACGACTCGGCGCCGGCCACCGTGCTGCGCGCCGCCTCGTCGCTGCCCGCGCCCGTCGTGCGCGCGTTCGTGCGCGGGCGGGGCCGCGACCGGCGGCTCTCGTGGAGCCTGCGCCCGCAGCGCGGCCAGCGCGTCACGTTCTACGAGCAGGGGCCCGACACGCGGCGGCGCCTCGTCGTCACGCGCGCCCGCCGTGGCCGTATCCGGTTCACCGTGCCCGACGGCCGGCCCGGGCGGCGGCAGATCGTCGCCGAGGTCAGCCAGGACGGACGCCGCCTCCTCTTCCTGCCGGGCCGCAACGAGCGCACGGTGATCGTGCCCGGAGCGCGCCCCGGCCTGCGCGCGAACGTGACCGTCCGAGGCCTGACCTCGACGGGCCGCCGAGGCCCGCGCGGCCGGGACAGCACCCGCGCCCCCCGCTAGCGGCGCGGCGCCACCTTCGTCTCGTGCATCATGCGCGCCATGCGGCGACTGGTCATCGTCTGGCGCCTGCGCGAGGACCGCGGCCGCCGACGAGACGGGGACGATCAACCTCCGCTTTGAGCCCTCGGCCAACGCCGGCTACACGCTCATGGGCTCGCCGACGGTCATCGCCGACATCGCCACCACCGGCGCTCACCCGCAGCTCGCCGCGCGCCTGTGGGACGTCGCGCCCGACGGCCAGCAGACGCTGATCGCGCGCACGGTCTACCGGCCGAACGCCTCGGGCCGCCAGGTCTTCCAGCTGCACCCGGGCGGGTGGCGCTTCGCCCCGCAGCACGTGGCGAAGCTCCAGATCCTCGGCCGCGACGTGCCCTACGCGCGCCCGTCCAACGGCGCGTTCTCGGTGACGATCAAGAACGTCGAGGTGCGGCTGCCAGTGGTCGAGAAGCTCTCGCCGGCCGGCGGTCAGGTCGGCGCGCCGCAGCCGTCGCCGCTCCCCGACGGGGCCACGCCGGCCCCGGGCGCGAAGACGGTGCGCCTGTCGAAGGCGGCGACGCCGAAGCGACGCGCCACCGGCCGGCGGCGCGCCC
>CADCVT010000097.1 GCA_902806215.1 uncultured Solirubrobacteraceae bacterium
CCAGGTCGAGCGCAACGGGCTCAAGAAGAAGCAGATCTCGATCCACGAGCGCGCGCTGCGCGCGGTCATCCGCGACTACACCCGCGAGGCGGG
The DNA here is from genome assembly GCA_902806215.1 of uncultured Solirubrobacteraceae bacterium. Classification (GTDB taxonomy): domain Bacteria; phylum Actinomycetota; class Thermoleophilia; order Solirubrobacterales; family Solirubrobacteraceae; genus CADCVT01. The sequence continues at coordinate 94 of CADCVT010000097.1, forward strand.
CGTCCGCAACCTCGAGCGCGAGCTCGGCACGGTCCTGCGCAAGGTGGCGACGAACATCGCCTCCGCGAAGGTCGAGCCGCCGGTCGCCCTCGAGGTCGACACCCTGCGCGACGCGCTCGGCCGGCAGCGCTTCTTCCAGGAGGCGGCCGTCCGCACCGCGGTGCCGGGCGTCGCGACCGGGCTGGCGTTCACGCCGGTCGGCGGCGACGTCCTCTTCATCGAGGCGAACTGGATTCGGTCCCGCCACCCCAAGAGCGGTCTGACGCTCACCGGGCAGCTCGGCGACGTCATGAAGGAGTCGGCGCAGATCGCGCTGACGTACGTGCGAGCGCACGCGGTCGAGCTCGGCATCGACGAGGACGGGTTCGAGGACCGCGAGTTCCACGTCCACGTCCCCGCGGGAGCGATCCCGAAGGACGGACCGAGCGCGGGCGTCACGATGACCACGGCGCTGGCGTCGCTGCTGACCGGCCGCCCGGTCAAGCACACGGTCGGCATGACCGGCGAGGTCACGCTGCAGGGCCGCGTGCTCCCGATCGGCGGGCTCAAGCAGAAGGTGCTCGCCGCCCACGCCGCCGGGCTGACCGACGTGGTCATCCCGGAGCGCAACCGCGCCGACCTCGACGACGTCCCCGCGGAGGTCCGCGAGGCCATGACCTTCCACCCGGTCATGACCGTCGGCGAGGTGCTCGAGGTCGCACTCGAGCCGGCGCCGGTCGCCACCGCCACCCACGCGTAGTCCACGCCCCCGGACACGCCGAGGGCCCGGCCTTGCGGCCGGGCCCTCGTTGTCCCGGAGAGGCTCTTGGAGCGGGTGCTACTTGGCGGACGCCCGGTGCGCCTGGTGGTTGCCGCCAGCGGACGCGACGACGTTGTCGACCACGAGGGCCTCCTCGCCGTCCTGCATGATCGTGATCGTCGCGCGGTCCGCCCGGCCGGGCTCGCCCGCGTCGGTGAACTGGAACGTGACCGACGCCGGCTCACCGTTGAGCGTGCCGGTGCCCGCGCCGATGATCGTGTCGAAGCCGGCCAGCGGACGGCCCTCGGAGTACGGCGTGTCGAAGCAGCGCGGCCCGCTCGTGTAGTCGGTCAGCTTGAAGCGGTTGTCGCCCCACTCCACCTTGAGGTCGGGGAAGCGCTCGGAGTTGCAGACCATGTTGCGGAACTCCCACTGGATCTTGCCCAGCTCGGAGTCGATGAAGTGACCGTGACCGGTCATGCGGCCCTTCTTGACCTCCGGGCAGTACTTCGGGGTGGCCTTGGTGCACTTCCCATCCGGGGCGCCGCCTGCGATGGCGCCGGTGGGGATGAGCGCCATCGTGGCGATGCTGGCAAAGACGGCAGCCGTGCCGAACTTCTTCATGAGGTACTCCTTGGTGCGTTGGACTGAGAACAATCGGGTGAAGAGGGACAGCGTCGCAGGACGCGCACGCGGGGGGTCTCGTTTCGGCCCTTGGGCCAGGCGAGCGAGAAGAGGACCGACGCCGCGTTGTTCGTCGTGTCGCGCTCGGCGAGCTTGCCGTTCGTGTTGAGCGTGTGGGTCAGCACGTAGTCGCCTGCGGGCATGCCGGTGACGTCGACGTACTGGCCCTCGACCTGGGGCTCGTAGTTGTCGCCGTAGCCGACGGAGATGCCGGCGAAGATGCCCATCGAGTCGGGCTCGCCGAGGCCGCACTCCTCGGGGAAGGCCGGCGCCGGGCGGAACGCCGCGAAGGCGCTGGCGTTGGGAAGGGCGTAGCGGTCGCCGAGGCAGAAGCCGGTCTTGCGGTCGCGCCGCAGCACGGCCCCCGCGTCGCCGGCGGCGCGGATCTCGTACTTCTCGAAGCCGAGCAGGTGCCAGTGCTTGTGGTCGGGATGGACCACGTAGCTCATGACGCCCACGTTGCGGACGGTGCGCGGCTTGCCGACGGCCTGAGCGACGAACTGGTTGACGTCCATCGTGGGGTCGCTCTCCGAGGCGCGGTAGCCGAAGAGCCGCAGCGGGCCGTCGCCGACGTTGGCGGCGGCCGAGCGGAACCCGAGGCGGAAGGAGCGCTTGCCGCCGAGCTCGACCTTCTTGACCGAGAGCCGCGAGGGCACCTCCTGGTCGAGGTCGGGCAGCAGGTCCTGGGCCGACGCACCGCTCGGCGCGAGAAGCGCGAGCAGTGCAGCGAGCACGACGATGTAGGTGCCGCAAGTCCGTGGCAAGGCGATGAGTCTCCGGGTCGACCGAGCATCCTTGCTCGGTGGAAGCGGAACTGTAGGGCACGCTCACCGATCCACGAATACGACCTATGTCCAGTTTCGGCGGACGCTATAAAGCCCCCGAAACCGCGGTTTCTGGGGGGTCAGCGTCTACGCAGGTTGACAACGCTGAGGCGGTAGACGCCGGTCCAGCGCTTCGCGTCCCGCGCGGGGCGGGTGATCCGCACGACGTTGGCGCCGCGGCGGCCACGGTGGAGCTTCGTCGCGACGACGAAGCCGCGATGGTGGACGCGGAACGTCCCCGTCGCCGGCGCGCTGAGCGTGAACCGCAGCGTCACCACGAGGCGGCCGCGCACGCGCACGACGCTCGATGACCGCATCCGCAGCGTGACCGGCCCGGTCGCCTGCGTACGCGGGCGGGTCGTCCCCGGCCTCGTGCGCGGCTGCGGCGCAGGCGTCCCGGGCACGGTGATCTCACCGCCCGCGGGCGGGAGCGCTCCGCTGAACGCGGGCGCCGGCGGACGCCAGTCCGGCGCGTAGTCGTCGCCGCGGGCGGTGGTCACGCGCCGCTGGCCCGAGCCGTCGCCGGCCATCACCCAGACGTCGAGGTCGCGTTCGCGGTCGCTGGCGAACGCGATCCGCCCGTCGGCCCCGTAGGCGGGATCGAGGTCGCGCGCGCTCGAGGCCGCGAGCGGCGCAGGGGCCGAGCCGTCGACCCCGATCGAGAAGACGTCGAGCTCGCGCGCCGGGTCGCGCAGGGTGGTGAACGCCAGCCGGGCGCCGTCCGGGGACCAGGCGGGGTCGCGGTCGGCCTGCTCCTCGCCGGTGGAGACCGGACGGTCGCCGGTCCCGTCGGCGCCGATGACCCAGAGCTGCGCGACGTCCTCGCGCCAGTAGGCGATCCGGCGCCCGTCGGGCGACCACGCCGGCGACGCGGCGACGCCGCCGGACTTCGTCAGCGGCGCGACCCCGCCGCCGTCGGCGGTCATCACGTAGAGCTCGGGCAGCCCGCTGCGCTCGGAGACGAAGACGATCCGCCGCCCGTCCGGCGACCAGTCGGGCGACCGGTCCGGACCGGCGGCGTCGGTGAGCTGCTTCTGGGCGCCCCCGTCGGCCGCCATGGCCCAGATCTCCGCGTCGCTGCCGAAGCCGCGGGCGAACGCGATCCGCTCCCCGTCGGGCGACCAGGCGGGCGCCTCGTCGGGGCCGGCGAAGCGCGACAGGTTGCGCTCCCCCGTGCCGTCGGCGTTCACCGCGTAGATCTCCGGGTTGCCGTCGCGCTCGGAGACGAACGCGATCTCCTGCGCGCCCGCGGGCGCGGCCGAGGCGAGCAGGACGAGCGCGAGGGAGGGCAGCAGTCGGCGCATGAACCGGTGAAGGTTGACCGTCGGGTGCCGTTCCCGCAATCGGCCATGGGTCCACCCCCGACCGGAGCCGATCAGGCGCCGGCGTCCTCGATGACGTCGACGAGCGTCTCGACGTCGTAGAAGCCCTTGTGCCGTTCGCCGTCGACGAAGAACGCGGGCGTCCCGGTGACGCCGGCGGCGACGCCGGCCGCACGGTCCGCGGCGACCCGCTCGGCCACCTCGGGCGAGCGCAGGTCCGCCTCGAAGCGCGCGACGTCGAGCCCGAGCTCGCGCGCGTAGCCGACGAGGTCGCCGTCCTCGAGCGCCTCGGGGTGCGCGAACAACACGTCGTGCATCTCCCAGAAGCGGTCCTGGAGCGCGGCCGCCTCGGCGGCGTGGGCGGCGTGCTCGGCGTGCGGGTGCCTCGCCGGGATCGGGAAGTGGCGGAAGCGCAGCCGCACGCGGCCGTCGAGCCGGGCGAGGACGCGCTTGAGCGACGGCACGGCGTCGCGGCAGTACGGGCACTCGAAGTCCCCGAACTCGACGAGCTCCACCGCCCCGGTCCCCTGCACGTGCTCGGTCATGCCGTCGCCATCCTCCGCTGCAGCCGGTTGCTCTCGAGGTCGATGTCCTCCTCGACCGCCCGCATGACCGGCGTCGTGATCGACCCCTCGTTGCGCAGCTGGAGCAGGCGCGCGCGCTCGATGTCGAGCAGGTCGATGCGCAGCCGGATCCACGCCGACGTGTCGGACTCGACGTCCGGGACCCCGTCGCGGCACTCGCCGGCGAGCTGGTTGGCGCGCTGCGCGTAGAGCGACCGGGCGCGCTCGAGCGCGCTCGCGTCGACGTCGGCGCCGTCGAGCGACAGGTCGCCGATGTACTCGAGCGCGGCCTCGACGGTGCGAAAGCGCGTCATCGCGTGACGCCGCTCGTCGGCGACCTCGACCGGGAACCGCAGCCGGGTGATGAGCAGCTCGAGCGTCAGGCCCTGGACGACGAGCGTCGTGACGATGACGCAGATGGTCAGGAAGATGATCTCGTCGCGCCCGTCGATGGTCAGCGGGATCGCCAGCGCGACCGCCAGCGAGATCGCGCCGCGCATCCCCGACCAGCCGACCACCACTCGCTCCTTGTGCGTCAGCCCCGGGACGAGCCACTGGTAGGCCATCCGCACGGCCATGACCACGAGCGAGAGGACGAGGCCGGCGACCAGGAGCTCCCCCGCGGGGCGGTCGATCGCGTCGAGCACACCCGGGAACTGCAGGCCGACGAGGATGAACAGGACCGACTCGAGGACGAACGTGAACACGCTCCAGAACCCGTACGCCTGCAGCCGCGTCGTCGCGTCGGTGATCTTCGGGTCGCGCATCCCGAGGTAGATCCCGCTGACGACGGCGGCGAGGATGCCCGAGAGCCCGAGCTCCTCGGCGGCGACGTAGAGCACGTACGGCGTGAAGATCGTCACGACGATCTCGATCTGCGAGTCGTCGAGGCGCATGCGCAGCCAGCCCGACGCGACGCCGCCCAGGTACCCGAGCACGGTGCCGCCGACCGCGACGAGCGCCAGCTCCTCCCCCACGTCGCCGAGGCTCAGCGAGCCGGCGACCGCGGCACCCACCGCGACGCGCCACGCGGTCAGCGCGGTGCCGTCGTTGACGAGGTTCTCGCCCTCGACGAGGTTGATGACCCGTTCCGGAGCGCCGACCCGGCGGAACACGGCCGTCGCGGCGACGAGGTCGGTCGGCGCCACGACCGTCGCCAGCAGGAACGCGGTCGGCCACGTGAGCTCGTCGACCAGCGCGTGCGCGACAACGGCCACCGCGACGATCGTGAGGCCGACGAGCACCACCGCCGCGAGGCCGATGGTGCGAGCCTCGCGCAGGAGATGTCGCGGCGAGGACGCGTAGCCCGCCGCGTGGACGAGCGGCGGCACGAAGACGAGGAAGACGACCTCCGGCTCGAGCTCGAGGTCGGGGAGCCCGGGTAGCGCGCCGAGCCCCAACCCGCCGAGAACCAGCACGATCGGGTACGGAACCGACAGCTGCCGGGCAACCCAGGCCAGGAGGGCGACGGCGACGAGGAGCAGGATGAGGAACTCGATGTCGCCCATCGCGCGAGCATAAGCGCGCGCCCGGCACGCTCGCCGCCGAGCGCGCTACGCGGGGGCCAGCGTGCGGCCGGTCGCCCAGGCGGCGAGCTCGTCGCCGCCCATCGGGCGGCTGAAGAAGTAGCCCTGCCCGAGGTCGCAGCCGAGCCCCGCGAGCAGCCCGCGGACCTCGTCGTCCTCGACGCCCTCGGCGACGACGCGCAGGCCGAGGTTGCGGCCGAGGTCGATCGTCGACTGCACGATCGTCGCGTCGTTGCCGTCGCCGGCCATGCCGGTGACGAACGAGCGGTCGATCTTGATCTCGTCGACCGGCAGCTGGCGCAGGTTGCTCAGCGACGACCAGCCGGTGCCGAAGTCGTCGATCGACAGGCTGACCCCGAGATCGTGGAGCTCGCCGAGGATCGACCGGGCCCGGGCGGGGTCGGCCATGATCGTCGACTCGGTCAGCTCGAGCTCCAGCGCGCTGGCGGGGACGTCCCACTTGCGCAGCAGGCCCGCGACGTCCGCGGGCAGGCCGCGGTCGAGCAGGTTGCGCACCGAGAGGTTCACCGCGACCTTGAGGTCGAGGCCCGCGCGATGCCAGTCGCCGACCTGCGCGAGCGCTGCCTCCAGCACGTGGATCGTCAGCGGGCGGATGAGGCCGGTGTGCTCGGCGTGGCCGACGAAGCTCGCGGGCAGCACGAGGCCGCGGCTCGGGTGCTCCCAGCGCACGAGCGCCTCGACGCCGCGCACCTCGCCGGTGAGCAGGTCGACCTTGGGCTGGTAGACGACCGCGAGCTCGCCGTCGTCCATCGCGCGCCGCAGGTCACCGACGAGCGCGAGCGGGTCGGGACGGTCCTCGCGCTCGGAGAGGAAGAGCTCCTTGCCCTTGGCGACGTACATCGCGACGTCCGCGCGCTGGATGAGCGTGTCGACGCAGTCGCCGTGCTCGGGGTAGGCGGCGATGCCGAGCGACGCCTCGACCTCGAGGTCGACGCCTTCCACGTGGAACGGCTCGGCGAGCGCGCGGAGGATCTCGTCGCCGACCTCGGCGGCGGTGTCGGCGTCCGGGGCCGACGGCAGCAGCACCGCGAACTCGTCGCCGCCGAGACGTGCGACGGTGTCGTTCGAGCGCAGCACGCCGGCGATACGCGGGCCGATCTGGCGCAGCAGCTCGTCGCCGTGATGGTGGCCGAGCGAGTCGTTGATCTCCTTGAACCGGTCGAGGTCGAGCAGCATCACGACCGGCCGCCCGCCCTCGCGCTGCGCGGCGGTGAGCGCGCGGCCGACGCGGTCGCGGAAGAGCGCGCGGTTCGGCAGCCCGGTGAGGGCGTCGTGCAGCGCCTGGTGCTCGGAGTGCGCGGCGCGGCGCCCTGCGCGGTGCAGCCACAGCAGCGGCGCGAGCAGGACCGGGACCAGCAACGGCGAGAAGCCGCCGGTGACGACGAAGATGGCCAGGGCCTGCGCGCCCATGACGGCGACGGCTCCCGCGAGGAGGACGTCCTTGTCCTTGTGCCGGGGTGCATCCATGCGCCGAGCATCATCAGCACCCGGCCGGTCGGCGACGGGCCGTTTTCAGCCGGTCTCGACGAGTGTCCGGGTCTCAGCATCCCCAGAAGTGGGGAGGCGGGGCGGCGGAGTGGACGGCTGTCGTACGCGTCCCGACAGGGCGGCGTTCGCGACACAGATCGCGGTCCACGTCATGACGGCGAGTGTCACGTGGATCCACACGAGACCGGCGGGCAGCTGGAGCTCGTACTGGACGAGGCCCACGACGCCCTGCGCGGCGAGCAGGACGCACGTCACGGTCAGCGCGCGGCGCAGGTCGGGATTGCCGCCGTAGCGGCGGGCGAGCAGCCACGTGCCGACGGCAAGGAGCCCGAGCACCGTGCCGCTGCGGCCGTGCCAGTGGTACATCGTCTCGAGCGTGTCGGCGCCGAAGCCGTCGAACCGGCTGATCGGGTCGTCGCCCTCGGTGTGCCCCGGATGCGGTCCCGCCGCGGTGGTGACCGTGCCCGCGAAGAGCACGATCGCGCCGACCGGCAGCAGCGCCCGGGTCGCGCGGTGGACGTTCTTGTGCTCGAGCTTGCGCTCCCCCGGGCCCGTCCGCGCCCGCCACCACAGCGCGACGGCGGCGGCGAGGATCGCCTGGCTGAGCAGGAAGTGCCCCATGACGAAGCCCGGCTTGAGGTGGAAGACGACGGTCAGCCCGCCGAGGATGCCCTGGCCGAGGACGCCCAGCGGGAGCAGCGCGGAGAGGAACTTGAGGTCGCGCCGGCGCGGCTCGCGCCGGAACGCGAGCACGAACGCCGCGATGCAGGGGATCCCCACGAGCCCGGTGATGAGGCGGTTGCCGAACTCGATCCAGGCGTTGAGCTCGAGGGGCGCGACGTACCCGTCGCCGCACTTCGGCCAGTTCGGGCAGCCGAGGCCCGAGCCGGTGAGGCGCACGGCCGCGCCGGTGAGGATGATCGCGAAGAGCAGCACGAGGGCGACGAACGTCACTCGCTCGTACTGGCGTGGCGTGAGCGTCGGCAGTCGGCGCATCCGGGCAGAGAGTCTAGGGTTCGCGATCGTGCACGCTGAACGGGGACACGTCGCGGTCTGCATCGTGGCGCACGGCGACCGCGACGCACTGGTGCGCTGCCTCGCGGCGGTGGTCGAGCACACGCCCGAGGACGTGCCGCTCGTGGTGTGCGACGGGCCGGAGGACCGGCTCTCGCTCCCTCGCCCCGTGCTGTGGGCCGACACGCTCGACGAGGCGCTCGCGATCGCCGCCCCCGCCGACGTCGCCCTGCTGTCGGACCGGACGGTCGTCGCCGAGGCCTGGCTCGACGGCCTGCGCGACGCGGCCGCGAGCGACTCGCTCGTCGCCACGGCGACCGCGCTGTCGAACCACGCGGGGTTCCTGTCGGTGCCGGTCCGCAACCGCCCGCACCGCCAGCTCCCCCAGACGCTGACGCTCGACGCCGCAGCCTCGCGCCTGCGCAGGCAGGCGCTGCGTGTGCGCCCGGTGATCCCCGTGGCGATGGACCACTGCGTGCTGATCCGCCGCTCCGCCCTCGAGCTCGCGGGGCCATTCGACGACATCGCCGCGTTCTCGGCGCGCTGCGTGCTGCGCGGGCTGCGCCACGTCGCCGCCGACGACGTCCTCGTCCTGCACGCCGCCGAGCCCGGCGCCCCGGAGGAGGCCGGCGCCGGCGACCCCGCGCTCACGCCGCTGCTCGCCGAGGCGCGCGAGGA
>CADCVT010000098.1 GCA_902806215.1 uncultured Solirubrobacteraceae bacterium
CGCTCGTCGGCTTCGGCGTGACGATCGGCTACCACCGCCTGCTGACCCACCGCTCCTTCGACGCGCCTCCCGCGGTCCGCGGCGCGCTGGCGATCCTCCGCTCGATGTCCGTGCAGGGCGCGGTCATCCACTGGGTCGCCGACCACCGCAAGCACCACACGTTCACCGACGAGGAGGGCGATCCGCACAGCCCCCACACGCACGACGTCCCCGGCTGGCGCGGCGTCGTCGGCGGCTGGTGGCACGCGCACACCGGCTGGCTGTTCGACCGCGCCGAGCGCGCGTCCGCCCGCCGCTTCGCCCGCGATCTGCGCGAGGACCCGGTCATGCGGTTCGTGGACCGCTGGTTCTTCGCGTGGGCGCTGCTGGGCTTGGCGATCCCGTTCGCGGCCGGCTTCGTCCTCAGCGGCGGCTCGCTCATGGCGGGCTTCACCGCGTTCGTCTGGGGCGGGCTCGTCCGGGTGTTCCTGCTGCACCACGCGACGTGGAGCGTGAACTCGATCTGCCACATGTACGGCCGCCGCCCGTTCGAGACCGAGGACGAGAGCCGCAACAACTGGGTCGTCGCGCTCGTGTCGCTCGGCGAGGGCTGGCACCACAACCACCACGCGTTCCCGACCAGCGCTCGCCATGGCCTGCAGCGCTTCGAGCTCGACCCGTCGTACGCGATCATCCGCGGCATGGAGATGGTCGGCCTGGCGAGCAACGTGAGGAAGCCGACGACGCGCGACCTCGAGCGGAAGGCCCGATTCGAGCGTGCCGAGGAGCAGGTCGCCGCGTGACCGGCTCGGAGCTCACCGCGGCGGAGGAGCTGCCGCAGGGCGAGGCGAGCGCGCTCGCGCGGCTCGGCGAGGAGGAGCTCGGCGGCGCCGTCGGCGGGATCGGGCGGATCCACGCGGGCGTCTCCGGGCGCGTCTTCCGCTTCGTCGGACCACCGGGCCGGCCGGTCCAGGCCGTGCACGACGCGGTCTCGCGGCGCGCGTACGGCGGGATCCGCGAGACGCTGCGCTTCGCCGGCCGCGGTGCCGAGGCCGCGCTCGCGGGCCGCGGCCCCGCGCTGTCGACGCGGCCGGGCGGAGCGCTCGGCCTCGCGGTCATCAACGGGCTCATCGGCGACGAGCTCGAGAGCCGCGGCAACGCGCTGGTCGCCCCGATGGCCATCCGGGTCAACGGCGCGCCGGTGGAGCCGACGGGTTCGGGGCTCGCGCGCGCCTTCCCGGACGCGTGCCCGCGGGTCGCGGTCTTCCTCCATGGGCTGATGGAGACGGAGTTCTCGTGGTCGCTCGGCGGGCAGGAGCCGTACGGCGCGCGCCTCGCGCGCGAGCTCGGCTACACGCCGGTGTACGTCCGCTACAACACCGGCCGCCACATCTCCGAGAACGGCCGGTCGTGCGCCGACCTGCTCGCCGAGGTCGTCGGCGCGTGGCCGTGCGACGTGCGGACGATCGCGCTCGTCGGCCACTCGATGGGCGGGCTCGTCCTGCGCAGCGCGTGCCACCAGGCAGCGCTCGAGGACGCGGAGTGGGTCTCAGGTGTCGGCCACGTGGTCTCGCTCGGCTCGCCGCACATGGGAGCGCCGCTCGAGCAGGCGGTGCACTACGCCAGCGCCGCGCTCCACAAGCTGCCGGAGACCCGGCCGTTCGGCGCGTTCCTGCGCCGGCGCAGCGCGGGGATCCGAGACCTGCGCCACGGCTCGCTCGTCGACGACGACTGGCGCGACTGCGATCCCGACGCGCTGCGGGCAAGCGCCGTCGCCGAGGTCCCGCTGCTGGAGGGAGCGACGCACTGCTTCGTGGCGGCGACGATCACGCGGTCACCGCGCCATCCCCTCGGCCGGCTGCTCGGAGACATCCTCGTGCTGCCGCCGTCGGCCTCGGGCCGCAGCCGGTCGCGCCGCCTGGGCTTCGAGGACGAGTTCGGGCTCCAGTTGGGCGGCACGACCCACTTCGCGCTGCTCAACCACCCGGCGGTGTACGCGAAGCTGTGCGAGTGGCTCGCGGAGGACAAGCGCGCCGAGCGGCGTTGAGCTCCGCTCGCTCTCGGTGGCTCGGGCCTGGGGCTGGTCCGACAACGGCGACGGGTCAGGGCAGCAGGTTCTGGGAGCGTTCTGGCGCTTCCTCCTCGCCTCGGCTCAGGACGCGGCTGGCCGCCGCTGGAGCTCCTCCGAAGCGGATTGTGTCGAGGGTGTCTGCTCGTTGGACGTCTAGCCCCGGCTAGCGCCAGTTGCTAGCGGCGGGTAGAGCACAGAAGGTCGACGACGTTCTCTCGGGTTTGTAAGCGCCGGCTTACATCTGGTGTAAGCCGGCGCTTACAAACGGCAACCAGGACACCTCGATCACGGCGGAGCGCCATCGGCGGCCAGCCGCGTCCTGAGGCGAGACCGCGAGGAGCGCAGAACGCGAAGAAGACCTGCTGTCCTGACCCGTCGCCGTTGTCGGGCCCGCTGTCGGCGTCCGCCACCGCGAGCGCACGGAGCGCCACGGCAGAACACGATCCCCACACCGCACCGCGCCTCGCATAAGCTCGCACAGTGCTGCGACGCACCGTCCTTCTGACCGCCCTGGCCATCGGCGCAGCCGGCCCGGCGACCGCCGACGCGAAGACGTGCGCGCAGGGCGAGCAGGCGGTCACCGCGTCGGTCCACCGGACGCTCGACGCGATCAAGGAGGGCCGCACGGCACCCCCACGCGCGGCTCGGGCGCTCGCCGCGCTGACCGTCTCGATGGACGCCGCGCTCGACGACCTGGCGAGGCAGGACCGCTGCGCCCAGGCGCCACAGGCCGCCCGCTCGGCCGCGCGACACGTCATCGCCCAGCTCTTCTGGCGCACGAAGATCGGCGACGCCGAGGCCGCGAAGCGCCCCACGTCCGGCGCCGGCACGAAAGCCGCCCGCGGGGTGCTGAAGCGCATCGCGCGCGACCCGCTCAATCCCGACGTCTCGACGCTCATCCCGACCGGCCCCGAGCGCTGGCAGCCCGCCGGCCCCGACTTCATGGGCCCGACCGACATCTCGGCGCCGAGATGGAAGGCGTGGAACGTCCGCGACATCACGAAGCTCCGTCCGCCGAAGCCCCCGACCGGCCCGGCGCTGACCGAGCAGGCGCGCGAGGTCTGGCGCGTCTCGAAGGCGCTGACGCCGGAGCAGCGCGCGATCGCCGTCTTCTGGGCCGACGGCTCCGGGAGCGAGACGCCGCCCGGGCACTGGCTCGAGATCGCGCACGACGTCCTGAAGGGCCGCGGCGGCGGGAAGCTCGCGCACGACCTCGCGACCGTCGCGACCGCCCAGGCCGACGCGTTCATCGCCTGCTGGGACGCGAAGTACGCGTACTGGCTGGCGCGCCCGGTCACGCTCATCCAGCGCTTCGATCCGGCGTGGAAGGCCGCGCTGCCCAACCCGCCGTTCCCGGCCTACGTCTCCGGCCACGCCAGCACGTCGGGCGCCGCGGCGACGGTCCTCAGCGCGCTCGTCCCGGCCCGGCGCGACGAGGTGTGGCGCATGGCAGACGAGGCCGCCCACTCGCGCGTGCTCGCGGGGATCCACTTCCCCGTCGACAGCGTCGAGGGCATGCGCCTCGGCCGCCGCACCGGCTCCGCCGCGCTCGCACGCCGGCGCTAGAACGACGAAGGGGCCGCCCGGTTCGGACGGCCCCTTCGGCTAGAGGGGAGAGGTACTGCGGTCTGGTCGAGGGTGGACGGGTCGGTTTCAGGGGTTGGTGGGTTGAGGAGGTTCAGGCGGGAAGAGGTTCGGTTCGCGGGAGCGACCACCGGACGGCGGTCCGGCGGAGGCCGCCGAGGGCGACGGCGCCGAGCGCGGCGGGCACCCAGAGCGCGACGGCGCGGTAGGCGAGCACGGCCGGCAGCGCGACCGCGGCGTCGACGCCGAAGGCGAGCAGCACCCCGGTGGTGCCGCCGGCGACGAGGCCGGGGAGCGGGATCGTGTTGCCGATCGCGCCCGTGAAGTACGCGAGCACGAGGACGGCCGTGGCGGGTGGCGCGCCGAGCGCGTGGAACATCGACGCCAGCAGCGCCAGGTCGAAGCCCCACCAGGCGAGTGCACCGAGCAGCCGCACGTCGCCGTTGCGCACGACGCCGATGGCCGAGCGCACGGCCGGGCCGAACACCGTCGCGCGCCGACGCCCGAGGACGAGCGCGGCGGCGATCACGCCGAGGCCGAACGCGGCGGGCACGAGCATGAGCGCGAGCGGCCCGTCGCCCTCGGCGAGGCCGGTGGCGAGCAGCAGCCCGGCGACGGCGAGCGAGCCGAAGAAGACCGTGTAGAGCAGGACGAGGAAGACGAGCAGCGTCTGCACGGCCGAGCGCGGCTTCAGGCCGGCCCGCGCGAGCGCCCACAGCGTGAGCGCCACGCCACCGAGGCCGGCGGTCGGCAGCAACCGGGTCGCGGCCGCGCCGGCGAGCGAGATCTCCGCGCTCTCACGCAGACGGACCGTCCGCGTCGCCTGGCCGGCGATGAGCCAGAAGAGCAGGATGTAGCCGGCGAAGGACAGCGCCTCGAAGCCGACGCCCGCGAGGACCCAGCCGAGGTCGGCGTGCAGCACGCGCGAGAACGCGTCGGTGAGCTTGTCCGCCGGGCCGTTCGTGAAGGAGAGCACCGCCAGCACGCCCAGCACCACGAGGGCGCCGACCGCGACCTTGCGCCGGTCGACGCTCGGCGCGAACCGCGACGGGGCGGCCAGCATGGAGCCGGCCGCCCCGTCGGTCTGCGCCTGGGCGAGCAGCGCGTCGCTGAAGCTGGACGCGCGTGCCGCGAGGGAGGCGGCGAGCGCGCGCCGCCGGGGGCGGTGGCGGCGAGGCTCGACGGTCGGGAGATGCGGGGTGGGAAGGGAGGACATCGTGGCCAGGCCATCTTCCGTCCCCCGGGGCCGTCCCGCATCGGGGATGTCCCCGGTCTTTCCCTGACAGGGGGTGTGCGTGATGAGGAGCGCCGTCGTCGGGGGCATGGTCCCCCTGAGACGGCACGGCGCCCCTTAACTCATCGCTACGACGACGCGGCGGTCTCGCGTTCCTTGAGCACGCGGCGCAAGATCTTCCCCGACGGCGACTTCGGGATCTCGTCGACGATCTCGCACTGGCGCACCTGCTTGTACGTCGAGACGCGGCTCTTGACGAACTCCATGACGCTCTCCGGCGTCACGTCCTTGCCGGGGGCCGCGACGACGAACGCCTTGGGGATCTCGCCGGCCTCCTCGTCGGGGAGCGGGATCACGGCGGCGTCGGAGATGTCCTCGTGCGAGACGAGCAGCGCCTCGAGCTCGGCCGGGGGGACCTGGAAGCCCTTGAACTTGATGAGCTCCTTCACCCGGTCGACGATCGAGAAGTAGCCGTCCTCGTCGACGATCGCGATGTCGCCGGTGTGCAGCCAGCC
>CADCVT010000099.1 GCA_902806215.1 uncultured Solirubrobacteraceae bacterium
CGAGTTCAGCGTCCCCGACGGCGAGGGCTGGGAGACGAACGTCGCGATCGCCGAGCGTTACCAGGGCACCGGCGGCGACGCGGCTCCACTGCTCCCGGTCGTCACGCTGCCGCAGGGCAGAACCGTCGACTCGCCCGACGTCAAGGGCGACCTCGCGCGCATCGACGAGCGGGTCGCGCAGGCGCTGCCGCGCTCGCGCGTCGCGTCGTTCGCCTCCACCGGCGACCGCGCGTTCGTCTCCGAGGACGGCCGCACGACGTTCGCGCTCGTCTATCCGCAGCCGGACCCGACGACCCAGTTCGGCGAGAACCCCGAGGCGGAGAAGGCGGCGCGCGGCGCGGTTGAAGGCCTCACCGTCGCGGGCGCGCCCGTGAAGCTGACCGGGCTCGACGCGCTGCAGGCCGACAGCGGCGGCGACGCCTCCGAGGGACCGGGCGTCCTCATCGAGGCGGTCGTCGGCGGGCTCGGCGCGCTCGTCGTCCTGACGTTCGTGTTCGCGTCGTTCCTCGCCTTCGTGCCGATCGTCATGGCGATCGTCTCGATCATGACGACGTTCCTGCTCCTGCTCGGCCTGACGAAGATCATGGACGTCTCGCCGATCGTGCAGTTCCTCATCGCGCTCATCGGGCTCGGCGTCGCGATCGACTACGCGCTCATCGTCGTCTCGCGCTGGCGCGAGGAGATCGCCCACGGCCGCACCGGGGACGAGGCGGTGCAGCGCGCGATGGAGACCGCCGGCCGCGCGGTTCTCTTCAGCGGCATCACCGTGGCGATCGGCCTGTTCGCGCTCATCGCGCTCCCGCTGCCGTTCCTGCGCTCGATGGGCTTCGGCGGCCTGTTCATCCCGCTGGTCTCGACGCTCGTGGCGCTCACGCTGCTCCCCGTCGTGCTGGCGAAGTTCGGGTCGCGGCTGGACTGGCCGCACAAGCGCACCGACGACAAGGCGAGCCGCGCGTGGACGCGCTGGGCCGAGGGCGTCACGCGGCACCGCTGGGTCGCCGCCGGCGCGGGCATGGCGGTGATCGTCGCGCTGGCGCTCGCGGTCACGGACCTGCAGCTCGGCACGAGCGACGCCGACACGATCGCCAAGGAGGGCCAGGCGAAGGAGGGGCTCGTCGCGCTCAAGGAGTCCGGCATCGGCGAGGGCGCGCTTCTGCCGCACGAGATCCTCGTCGGCGGCGAGACCGACCCCGAGCGCGTCGCGACCGCGGTGCGCGAGGTCGACGGCATCCACGGCGCGGTCGCGCCCACCGATGCCGCATGGCGCGCCGGCGGCACCGCGCTCGTCGAGGCGATCCCGACGCCCGACGGCGGCACGAGCGAGGGCGGCGACACGCTGAGCGCGCTGCGCGACCGCGCGCACGCGACCGGCGCCGACGTCCGCGTCGGCGGCGCGCCCGCGGCCAACGACGACTTCATCGACGCCGTCTACGGCAGCTTCCCGCTGATGATCGCGCTCATCACGATCACGACGTTCATCCTGCTCGCCCGCGCGTTCCGCTCGCTCCTGCTCCCGCTGAAGGCGATCGTGCTGAACATCCTCAGCGTCGCCGCCGCGTGGGGCGTGCTCGTGCTCGTGTGGCAGCACGGCTACGGCTCGGAGCTCGTGTGGGGCATCGAGGCGACCGGCTCGATCCCGTCGTGGATGCCGCTGATGATCTTCGCGATCCTCTTCGGGCTGTCGATGGACTACGAGGTCTTCATCCTCGCCCGCATGCGCGAGGAGTACGACGCGACCGGCTCGACGCACACCGCGATCGTGCGCGGCATCGGGCGCACGGGGCGGCTGGTGACCAGCGCGGCGCTGATCCTGTTCCTCGCGTTCACGTCGATGGCGTCCGCGCCGGAGACCGACGTGAAGATGATGGCCACGGGCCTGGCCGCCGCGATCCTCATCGACGCGACGATCATCCGCGCGCTCATCGTGCCCGCGGTCATCGCGCTCATGGGGCGGTGGAACTGGTGGCTGCCCGCGTGGCCGGCGCGGCTGCTGCGCGTCGAGCCGTCGCTGCCACCGCGCACGGTCGGCGCCGAGGCGACCGGCTGAGTGCCCGGGCGGGGCTACGCTGCGCGGCGTGCGTCGCCTCGTGATCTGCGTCGTCGTCGTCGTCGCCGGCGCGGCAGCTTCCTCGCCGGCGCAGGCGGCATCCCCCGAGCCGGTGCGTCCGGCCGGTGCGACGAGCCCGCTCGGCACCGAGCGTCTCTCGGACGAGCGGACGCTGACGCGCTGGGCGCACTCGGCCGCGCTGTCGACGATCCGGGCCCACCCGTCGACGGACGCGCCCCGCGTCGGCCGCCTGCGCGCGCGGACCGAGGACCGGCTACCCGAGGTGTACCTCGCGCTGCGCTCGTTCCTCGCCGAGGACGGGCGGATCTGGGTCAAGGTGCGCGTTCCGGGGCGCCCGAACGGCCGGCGCGGATGGGTGCCCCGCGAGTCGCTGAGCGACTTCCGGATCGTCCGCACGCGCCTGCTGATCAGCCGCCGGACGTTGCGCGCCACGCTGTACGAGCGCGGCCGGCCGATCTGGCGCTCGCGAGTCGGCATCGGCGCGCCCGGGACGCCGACGCCGCGAGGGTCCTTCTACGTCCGCGAGCGGCTCAGGAACCTCGGTGGCGGGGGGATCTACGGGCCGTGGGCGTTCGGCACCAGCGCGTACTCGGTCCTGAGCGACTGGCCCGGTGGCGGGGTCGTCGGGATCCACGGGACGAACCAGCCCGAGCTCATCCCCGGACGGCCGTCGCACGGGTGCGTCCGCGTGCCGAACGCGGCGATCCGCCGGCTCGCCCGGCTCATGCCGGTGGGCACGCCGGTCCGCATCGCCTGACGAAGACTGTCCGACGGACAGTTGATTCGAAGTCACCGTCTGCCGATGTGTCTATCGATGCCTTCCCCGTTCCCCCGGTGGCGCACGCTCTGCGTCGCCCTCCTCACCGTCGCCGCCTGCCTGATCACGAGCACGGCCGCCTTCGCGGCGACCCAGTCGACCGCCGACCCGAGTGACCCCTACGAGCAGGACGACCAGGGCAACAAGTTCGGGATCTCCTCGGACTTCCGCGTCGTCGGCTGGGACACCGAGAGTCAGCCCGGCAAGCTGCTGCTGAACCTCGAATGGGACTTCGCCCCGAACGCCGGCATCCGCGGGTCCGTGTTCCTCGACACGAACCGCGACGGCAAGGCCGACTACGCGCTCAACGTGGAGTTCAGCGAGTTCGACGGCGGCAGCCGGCATCCGAACCTCGACGGAACCGGGGGAACGGTCCGCTACCAGCTCCTGCGGGTCACCAAGAGCACCGAGAGCTGCCAGGCCTACAACAACGGCTACGACCCGGACGACAAGCCCTGGACGCACCCGACCGTCCCCGCGACCCTGCGCGCGAGCGACTCGCGGACGCTCGCGACGATCCCGATCCCGATCTCCGACATCGGGACGCCCACGTCGTTCAAGTGGGCGGTCGTCGGCGAGTCCGAGCGCAGCTTCTACCGCCCCTACGACTTCGTCGTCGACGCCACGAACGGGGGCGAGGACCCGTTCGAGGGCGGCACCGCGGACCCGGGCAAGAACTACGGCGAGTCGAACGTGTTCTACTGCTCACCGTCGAACTTCGAGGACTCGAGCAACGGCTTCCGCGTCCGGATGGCCCAGGGCGTGCTGTTCACGCTCGTGGCGGCGCCGCCGCCCGAGGTCACGATCGACCAGAGCCCGGCGTCCGGGCGTCCCGGCGACACGCTCACCTTCACCGCGCAGGTCAAGGACGGCCGCGCGATCACCTCGTACGCCTGGGACCTCGACGAGGACGGCGAGTTCGACGACGGCACGACGAAGACGGTCTCCAAGCACTTCCCGAGCGGCGGCCGGCGGTTCGTCAAGGTCCGGGTCGTCGACGCCACGCAGCAGACGGGCATCGGCGAGCGCACGGTCGACATCATCGACGCCAAGCCGCAGGTGACGCTCGAGCAGACCCCCGCGCTCGCGCGGCCGAACCGACCGGTCCAGCTGACCGCAAAGGCCACCGACGACGGCACGATCACCGGCTACGCGTGGGACCTCGACAACGACGGGGAGTTCGACGACGCAACGGGCGCGACCGTGTCGCGCACGTTCGACCGCGAGGGCACGTTCACCGTCGGCGTCCGCGTCAGCGACGACGGCGGCAACGCGCCCGAGGTCAAGCGTGACGTCGAGGTGGCCGAGCGGGTGCCGACGCTGCGCCTGGTGGCGTCGAACCCGAGCCCGAAGGCGCGCGAGAAGACCACGATCACGGCGGACCTCGTCGATGACGGTCCGATCGACGAGTCCAAGATCCAGTGGGGCTTCGACGCCGACAACAAGGGCGACGACGACGACCCGTACGACAAGAACACCGGCCGCAGCTGGACGGTCGGCTTCGGCATTCCGCACAAGTACACCGTCAAGGCGCGCTACACCGACGACACCGGCAAGGCCGTCAGCGCGCGGCTCGTGATCGACGTCCCCAACACGCCCCCGGTGTTCCGTGAGATCCGCGTCCGCGTCAAGAAGACCCCGGACGAACCCTTCAACCGAGACCTGCTCGTCAAGGACAAGCCGCTGTATCTCGAGACGCTGCTGTTCGACGACAGCCTCCAGCGGCCGCGCGTCGACTGGGACATCGACAACGACGGCGACTACGACGACGCGACGGGCGAGCGCGTCGAGCACACCTTCACGACGCCGGGGGAGAAGACGGTCGGCGTACGTCTCACGGACGACGGCGGGCACGTCGTCCTCGGCGAGAGCTCGTTCGAGATCCGCGACAGCGCGGAGGCGGCGTGCTCGGGCAAGGTCGAGGTCGACGGCATGCGGGCGACGGGCTGCTTCGTCAAGGCCAAGGACGGCACGCGCGCGACGAAGGAGCCGATGAAGATCAACGGGCTCGACGTCGTCCCGGCGAAGAACACGACGATCAGGCTCAACCCGATCAGCGGCTACGTCGACACCGGCGACGGCAACGTGACGATCAAGGCCGGCAGCGTGGTCCTCTGGGAGGGCAAGTGGAAGATGGACGCCGACTGCGACCGGACGACGACGTCGTGCCTCGCGTTCAAGACGAGCGTTCCGGAGCTGGCGAAGCTCAAGGGCCTGCCGCTCAAGGGCGAGGCCGAGGTCTACTTCACGCCGACGGGGACCCGCGTGCGCGTCAACGTCGACATCCTCGGCACCATCGGCTTCGGCCTGACGACCAAGGTCGACCTCACCGTCCACGACGTGACCGGCCTCGAGCTCGACGACCTCGAGATCCGGACGCCGCTGCTCCCGCTTCCGAAGAACCTCGAGATCGGTCAGTTCTGGCTCAAGTACCAGAAGGCCGGCAAGCGCTGGGCGGGCGGCGGGCACATCGTCATCCCGACGCCGCAGTTCACGAAGCTCGCAGGCGACTTCGCGTTCTCGGAGATCACCGGGTTCGAGCGTGCCCACGGCGAGATCGACGGCCTCAACGTCCCGATCGACGCGTTCGGGACGGTGTACCTGCAGCGGATCGCGTTCACGCTGGAGATCAAGGGCTCCGGGGCGACCACCCGGGTCCGGATCGGCGGCGGGCTCGGCGCGAGCTTCGGCCCGCGGGTCGGCGGCTTCGACGCGCTGACGATCGACGGCGACTTTTTGTTCACCTTCGGGTGGCCGCTCGGGATCGACGTCGAGGGGCGCGCGAGCATCGCGGGCTTCGACATCTTCGGCGCGTCGCTCGGCGCCCGGACCAACGGCACCGTCTACGCCAACGGCTTCATCGGGTTCGGTCTGCCGTTCCCGAAGCAGAAGCAGGGCGTCCGCAAGGACGGGACGAAGCTGAAGGTCAGCAAGTTCGACGCGGACGCGGACATCTTCAACCCGTTCCAGATCGTGACCGTGCGCGGCGAGGCGAGCGCCTGGGTCGAGCCCGAGGCGTTCAACCTCGAGGCCGCGGTGTTCGTGAAGGTCATCGGGATCACGCTTGCCGAGGCGAGAGGGCTCATGTCGTCGAAGGGCGTCGCGGGCTGCGGATCGGTCATCGGCATCAGCGGTGGGTTCGGCTACAACTGGGAGACGGAGAAGACAGACGTCTTCGGTGGCTCCTGCGACCTCGGCCGGTGGCGGCCGGAGCGCAAGCTCGCCCCGGCCGACGGCGAGGGCACCGGGCGGCTCCCCGGCCGGACGGCGAGGGCGGCGCAGGCGCAGCCCGACGCGACCGAGATCGACGTGCCGGCCGGCCAGAAGGCGCTCATGCTCAAGCTCGACGGGCAGGGCGGCGACCCGCTCGTCACGCTGGTCTCACCGAGCGGCACCCGCTACGAGATGCCGCGCGATCAGCTGTCGGTCGAGTCCGCGGACTGGCTCGCCACGCGCCACCCGCAGGCCGACGAGACGTACTTCGGCGTGCGCGCACCGGCCGCAGGGCGGTGGCGGATCGAGATGCAGGACGGCTCGGTCCCGCTGGCCGACGTGCACCGGGCCGCCGTCCTGCCCAAGCCGCAGGTCGACGCCACGGTCCGCGGCACCGGCCGCACGCGGACCATCGACTACGCGATCAAGCCCATCCCGGGCCAGACGGTCGAGTTCGTCGAGCACGGCTCGGACACGCGCCGGACGATCGGCGTCGCGAAGGGCGCTCGCGGGTCGCTGCGCTTCGTCCCGCAGGAGGGCAAGGGCCTCAACCGGCGCCTCGTCGCGATCGTCAAGCAGAACGGCCTCCCGCGCGAGCACATCCGCGTCGCGCGGTTCACCGCGCCGGGCCTGCGGGTGCTGCCCCGCCCCGCCGGACTGCGTGCGCGCCGCGCCGCCGGCGGACGGGTCTCGCTCGCGTGGAAGCCGGTGCGCGGCGCCGTCAAGTACCAGGTCATCGCGATCAACAGCGACGGCTCGAGCGCGTACGTCCCGACGGGTTCGACCCGCGCGGTGGTCGAGCGCGTGGGGCGTGCGGACGGCATGCGCTTCCAGGTGCGCGCCGTCGACAAGCGGGCGGTCCGCTCCCGGGCCGGGACGCTGCGCCTCGCGCGGTACCAGCTGCAGGCTCCGCGTCGCGCGCTCGCGCGCCGTCAGGACGGCCCGCGCCGCCCGCGCTTCACGGGCTGATCCCGAGCTCGGCGGCCCGGTCGGCGACCTCTCGCCGGCCGGGCACGCCCAGCTTGCGGATGACGTTCTCGACGTGGAACTTGGCGGTTCGCGGACTGAGGACGAGCTGCTCGGCGATCGCGCGGTTCGTCGCCCCCGCGGCGACGAGCTCGAGCACCTCGAGCTCGCGGGCGGTGAGCGTGGCCAGCGCCGCCTCGCCGCGGCGGCGTTGGTCGATGTCGTCGACGACGACGACGGTGACCTCGCCCGGCTCGGCACCGGGGGGTGCCTCGGCGCGGCCGGCCGCGACGGCGACCCACACGGGCGTCCCGTCGGCGCGCAGCCACCGCTGCTCGATCTGATGTTCGGTGTGCTCGGTCGGGCGCAGATGCGCCTGCGCGGCGGGCCGATCCTCGGGATGCACGACATCGAGCGCCGGTTGGCCGCTCATCGTGGAGGCGTCGCGCCCGAGCATCTCCGCCAGCCGCGGGTTCACGCGCAGCCAGGTCCCGTGCGCCGCGATCTCGCCCATCCCGACGCCGGAGCGCTCGAACGCGACGTTGAAGCGCTCGGTCGTGCTGCGGAGCTCGGCGACACGCTCCCCGACGTCGCGGAACACCACGACCACGCCGCCGACGCGCGGATCGTCGAGCAGGTTGTTCGTCGTCGTCTCGCAGTGGACGTAGTGCCCGTCGCTGTGCCGGGCGCGGAAGGCGATCGGGCGGCCGACTCCCGGCGTCTCCCAGGCCTCGGCGAACTCGCCGACCATGCGCTGGAGGTCGGACGGGTGCACGACGTGCAACGCCACGACGCCGATCATCTCGCCCGGCTCGTAGCCCAGCAGCGTCTCGAGCGACCGGTTGGCGTACTTGATCGCGCCGCCTTCGTCGAAGACGACGACGGCATCGGCGGCGAGGTCGGTCAGCCAGGTGTCGATGCCGCCCTGCTCACTGCCGAGCGCCGGCGGAGGCTCGTCGAGCGCGCGCAGGGCGACCACGAACCCCCCGGGCGCGCCCGGCTCTCCGTAGCGCGCGAGGGTGACCGCGGTGGGCACGCCGTCGCCGTCGCCCCCACGCCGCACGGGAAGCTCACCGCGGAACGAGTCTCCCTCGAGCACGTCGCGGAACCCGGGCGGGAAGAGATCGTGGACGGGGCGGCCGATGAGCTCCTCACGCTCGACCGAGAGCACGCGGCAGGCGGCGGCGTTCGCCTCGACGAGCGCGCCGTCGGCCGCCGCGAAGAGAATGCCGCTGCGGTCGTTGTCCAGGAAGGCTCGGTAGAGCTCCGGCCCCGGCAGGCGCACGCACCGCAAGGTAGCGCGACGGCACCCATGTACGGGGCTACGCTCTAGGGCGAGATGGCCTTCCCCCACACCCGCCTGCGCCGGCTGCGCCGCACGAGCCCGCTGCGGGACCTCGTGCGCGAGACGCACGTCGACGCCGGCGACCTCGTGCTCCCGCTGTTCGTGCACACCGAGCCGCAGCGCACGCCCATCCAGGCGATGCCCGGCGTCGACCGGGTGTCGATCTCGCAGGCCGTCGAGGAGGCCGGGCGCGCCGCCGAGCTCGGGCTCGGCGGGCTGATCCTGTTCGGCATCCCCGCCGACAAGGACGGCGAGGGCTCGGGCGCATGGGACGACGAGGGCGTCATCCAGCTCGCCGTGCGCGCGATCAAGGACGCGCACCCCGACGTCCTCGTGATCACCGACGTGTGCCTGTGCGAGTACACCGACCACGGTCACTGCGGCCTAGTCAACCCGGACGGCACCGTCGACAACGACCTGAGCGTCGAGCTGCTCGCCCGCACCGCCGCC
>CADCVT010000100.1 GCA_902806215.1 uncultured Solirubrobacteraceae bacterium
AACGAGGCTTAGTTCGCGGGGTTCGACCCGCCGAGCGAGTGCCCGCCGAGGATCACGCGCTTGCCCTGCCGCTTGGCCGAGACGATCACGCGGCGCAGGTCGCCGAGGTGCGTCGGCAGCCCCCAGTCGCGCGCGAACGACAGCGACTTCGTGTCCGGCGGCGTGAAGCGCGGCTGCTGACCCTCGTTGCCGATCCACCCGAGGTAGTAGTCGAAGACCTGCTGCGGCGTGACCTGGCCGCGCAGCCCGCGCTCGAAGTACGACGTGTCCTCGAGCGCCTGCGAACGCCGGTCGAGCGCCCACACCTGCATCCCCGGCACCTGCTTGACGAGGTCGCGGCCGACCTGGAGGAACCCTCCCGCGCCGCCGGCGTAGCCGGGCACGAGCACGAGCACGGTCTTCGCGCTCGACGGGCCGATCTTCGTGACGAAGCTCTTGTCGTACTTCGCCGGGCCGGCGGCGGGAACGCCGGGAACGGTGACGGTGGTCTGGCCGGAGGCGGCGGCAGGCGCGAGCGCGAGCAGCGCGGCGACCGCGAGGAGGACAGCGCGGGGCATGCGCGGACGCTACCGGGTGACGCGCACGATGACGCGCTTCGCCGCGCCGACCCGCACGACGCGCCGCCCCGCGCGCGCGAATCGACGCCGCGTGACCGCTCGGCCGCGACGGTTCGTCCGCAGCGTCCGTCCCGCGAAGCGGATCCGCGCGCCGGCGACCGGCCGCCATGCCGGGCGCACGAACTGCTCGACGACGACGGTGAAGCGGACACGGCGTCCCGCGCGGACGCGACGGGGGGATACCCGCACCCGTCGAGGAGCCGTGCCCCCGCGCCCGGAGCGCGGCCGAGTCGCGACCGGCTCATCCTCGTTGCCGCCGTTGTTCCCGTTGCCGCTGCCCGCCGGGGCACCGGCCCCGGAGCCGCCCCGGAGGCGCGCGACCCCGGCGAGCTCGTAGACGTGCCCGTCGAACGTGACGACGTACGCGTTCTCTGGCGCGAAAGGCGTGCCGGCACGGCCGAGCGTGATGTCGCTGGGCCCGTCGGGGAAGCCGGGCAGCCCCCGCGCAAGCTTGCAGATCCGCGGCGGCGCGCCCTCGATCCGCCACACCTCGCCCGCGCCGTTGGCGACGGCGTACAGGCGGTCGCTCGCGTCGATCGTCGTCCCGTCGAGCCCGGCCGCGCTGTCGTCGGCGTCGGCCTCGACGTAGGGCCGGACGTCGGACGGGTTGCGCAGGTCGACCTGCTGGATCGCGGCCGGCTGGAACGTCTGCGCGACGAGCAGGAAGCGGCCGCTCGACTCGACCTCGAGCCCGTTGCCGGACTGGACCTTCGCCCATCCGCGCTCGGCCTCGCCGCCCGTCGGCTTGATGCGGTCGACGTTCCTGCCGAAGTCGTTCGTCGAGTAGATCGTGCCGTCCGGGTGGCGGGCCACGCCGTTGGCCATCGACAGGCCCGTGGCGAACGGCTCGACCTTCCCGGTGGCGAGCTCCACGCGCACGAGGCCGGCCGGCCCGGTCACATCGCCCATCGAGCCGTTCTGGATCGAGTCGCCCGTCCCGACGATCGCGTGCCGCCCGTCGTCCTCGAACACGATGCCGCCGGGCTCGTCGATCGCCGCGAACGGCCTCGGCGTGCCGCCCGGGCGGTCGAGCACCATGAGCCCGGTCGGGGTGCTGAACAGGAGCCGCCCGAGCGGATCGACCGCGACCGACTCGAGCGTCGGCTGGCCCTCGACGAGCGTGCGCGGCGCACGCGCGTCCGGGCAGTCCGGTGCCGCACCGGAGGCGCCAGAAGGCGAACACATCAGGACGACGAGGGCGACGAGCAGCGTGCGACGGGCCATGATCCGGCCCATGATCCTCGAAGTCCGCACGTACCGCCTCAATCCGGGCCAGGCCGACGAGTTCCTGCGGGTCATGACGACCGAGGCGCTGCCGATGCTCGCCGAGCGCGGCATCGACGTCGTCGACGCCGGGCTGTCCCTCGACCCCGATGGTCAGCCGCAGCCCGACGGGTACCTCGTCCGCGCGTTCGACTCACCGGCCCACCGGACCCAGCAGGAGGACGCGTTCTACGGCAGCAGCGACTGGATCGAGGGCCCGCGCCCCGGGCTCCTCGCGACGATCGAGACCTACCACACGGTCGTGCTCGAGGTTCCCGAAGCGGTCGTCGACGGGCTGCGCCGGCGCTGAGCCCCGGCCACCGGGGCGGCGCTTCTACGCTGAGGGCGTGGCCGTCCTCATCGCCTCCGACCTCGCCAAGGACATGGCGGGGGAGCCCCTCCTGCGGGGCGTCTCGCTCAAGCTCGAGCGACGCGACCGGCTGACCATCGCCGGGCGCAACGGCGCCGGCAAGACGACGCTCCTGCGGATGCTCGCCGGCGAGACGTCCATCGACGGCGGAGAGGTCGTCCTGCAGAAGGGCGCGCGCGTCGTCCTGCACGACCAGCGCCCGCCGCGCGAGCTCGACGTGAGCCTGCGCGACTACGTCGTCTCGGGCGCCAAGGACATCATGCAGATGGAGGAGGACCTGCGCGCGATGGAGGAGCGCATGGCCTCCGGCGCCCACGACGCCGCGCTGTACGACCGCTACGCGCGGCTGCAGTCCGAGTTCGAGCACCGTGGCGGCTACACGTGGCGTGACCGCGCGACGCGCGTGCTCCACAACCTGGGCTTCAAGGACGCCGACTTCGACCGCGGCCTCGACACGTTCTCCGGCGGCCAGCTGACCCGCGCGTCGCTGGCGCGCGCGCTCGCCGCCACGCCCGACCTGCTCCTCCTCGACGAGCCCACCAACCACCTCGACATCGACTCGCTCGAGTGGCTCGAGTCCGAGCTCAAGCAGCTCGACGCGGCGATCGTCATGGTCGCGCACGACCGCTGGTTCCTCGAGTCGGTCGGCACCGCCGTGCTCGAGATCGAGCTCGGCAAGAGCCGCTTCTTCCCCGGCACCTGGGCGGCGTGGCGCCGCGAGGCGGCCGCGCGCGAGATGGCGTTGGGCAAGGCGATCACCAAGCAGCAGGCGGAGATCGAGCGGATGGAGCGCTTCGTCGAGCGCTTCCGCGCGAAGGCGACGAAGGCCAAGCAGGCGCAGTCGCGCGTCAAGGCGCTCGACAAGATCGAGCGGATCGAGCGCGACCCGCGCGACAACCGCGAGCTCGGGCTGTCGTTCGGCAAGGCCGAGCGCTCGGGCCGCGTCGTGTTCGAGCTGAAGGAGGGCCACCTCGAGGTCGGGTCGCCGCCGAAGGTGCTGCTCCACGAGGCGGACCTCTGGCTCGAGCGCGGCGAGCACGTCTCGCTCGTCGGCGCCAACGGCACCGGCAAGACGACGCTCATCCGCGCGCTCACCGGCGAGCGTCCGCTCGACGGCGGGCGGTTGTCGGTCGGCCACAACGTCCAGCTCGGATACCTGTCTCAACACGCCGAGGAGCTCGGCGAGGTCGGCAGCGTCCTCGACGTCGCGAGCCGCCATACGAAGCTTGCGCCGAACAAGGCCCGCGCGCTGCTCGGGCGGTTCCTGTTCAGCGGGCAGGAGGCCGAGAAGCCGATGGCGGGCTTGAGCGGCGGCGAGCGGCGGCGGCTCTCGCTGGCGATCCTCGTCGCGAGCGGCGCGAACGTCCTCGTGATCGACGAGCCGACGAACCACCTCGACATCGAGAGCCGCGAGGCGCTCGAGGATGCCCTGCAGGCGTTCGACGGCGCGATCCTGCTCGTCTCGCACGACCGGGCGCTGCTCGACGCGGTCGGCACGCGCACGATCGCGATCGAGGCCGGGCAGCTGCGCTCCTACGAGGGCGGCTGGGCCGAGTACCAGCGCGTGCGCGAGGAGCGCCGCGCGCGCGGCGAGGACCTCAACCCGCCCGTCCCCCAGGACGTGAAGGCCCCGCGCCCCGACGAGCGCCTGCCCGACGGCCGCGCGGTGAAGCGCACCCAGGGGTCAGACCCCTCTCCAGAAGTGGGGACCCGGGGTCAGACCCCCATCCCCAGAAGTGGAGAGGGGTCTGACCCCGTGGTGAAGGGGAAGCCTCGGCAGGGCGGGCCGTCGAAGAACGCGCTGCGCGAGGAGGAGCGGCTGCAGCAGGCGGTCGAGGCCGCCGAGGCCGCGCTCGCCGCGGTCGAGGAGGAGCTGGCCGACCCCGCGCGCTGGGCGACCAAATACGAGACCGCGAAGTCCGAGGCGCAGCACACGGCCGCCAAGCGGACGGTGGGG
>CADCVT010000101.1 GCA_902806215.1 uncultured Solirubrobacteraceae bacterium
GACGCTCCTCGGCCGCATGCCGTCCGCCGTTGGGTACCAGCCGACGCTCGCCGACGAGATGGGCCAGCTGCAGGAGCGGATCACCTCGACGCGTGGCCGCTCGATCACGTCGCTTCAGGCGGTGTACGTGCCGGCCGACGACTACACCGACCCGGCCCCGGCCTCGGTGTTCGCCCACCTCAACGCGACGACGACGCTGTCGCGCGGCATCGCCGAGAAGGGCATCTACCCGGCGGTCGACCCGCTCGACTCGACCTCGACGATCCTCAAGCCCGACATCGTCGGCGAGGAGCACTACGAGGTCGCGACGCGCACCAAGGAGGTGCTGCAGCGCTACAAGGAGCTGCAGGACATCATCGCCATCCTCGGCATCGACGAGCTGTCCGACGAGGACAAGCTCACCGTCGCCCGCGCGCGCCGCATCGAGCGCTTCCTGTCGCAGCCGTTCCACGTCGCCGAGCAGTTCACGGGCACGTCCGGCCAGTACGTGCCGATCGCCGAGACGATCCGCGGCTTCCAGGAGATCCTCGACGGCCAGCACGACGAGGTGCCGGAGTCGGCGTTCCTCCTGAAGGGCACGATCGACGACGTCCTCGAAGCCGCGAAGAAGTAGGCCGTGGCGCACGACACGTTCACCGTCGAGGTCCTGACGCCGGAAGGCGAGGTCTTCAACGACGAGGTCACGCAGGTCTCGACCCGGACCGGCGTCGGCTCGATCGGCATCCTGGCGCGGCATCAGCCGCTGCTGGCCCTGCTCGAGCCGACCGAGCTGCGGCTCTACAAGTCCGAGTCCGACATCGTGCGCTTCGCCCAGGGCGAGGGCTACGTCCAGGTCTCCGAGGACCGCGTCCTGCTCCTGGTGGAGGAGGCCGTGTCGCCCGACGACCTGGACACGTCGGACCTGCAGGAGAAGCTCAAGCGCGCCGAGGACGAGATGTCGTCCGAGGAGGAGGGCTCCGAGGCGCACCGCCGCGCGGCGCGCGACAAGAAGCGCTGGGAAGCCTTCCTTCGGGTCGCCGGCGGAGAAGAGCCAGGCCAGAAGTAGCCCGTTCCTCCGGAATCCGTCCCTTTCGCTTGCGTCGGGACGGTCCGGGGGAAGATGCTGCGCTCATGGACGAGCGGCTCATGGACGCTGCGCCCGTCGGGCTGGGCGCGTTCGACCGGGATGGTCGCTGGCTGCGCGTGAACCCGGCGCTGGCGGCGCTGAACGCGCGCCTCGCGTCCGAGCTGCTCGGGCGCCGGCCGACCGAGGTCCACGGCGAGCGGGCGCATCCGGTCGAGGCCGCCGTCGCGCGCGTCCACGAGACGGGCGTCGTCGAGCGGATGGAGATGGGCGGCACGCTGCGGGGCGAGGACCGGCCGCGCTCGTTCGACATCACGCTCTATCCCGCCGAGGACGCGGTCGGCATCGTCGCCGTCGACATCACCGAGCGGCGCGAGGTGGAGACCGAGCTCGCCGAGGCGCACCGCCGCGACCAGCTCATGGCGCGGGCCGGGCATTTGCTGTCGACATCCCTGAGCGTCCAGGAGACCGCCGACCTCGTCGCCCGGCTCTGCGTGCCGGAGATCGCGGACTGGTGCTTCGTCGAGCTCGTGCGCGAGGACGGGCAGATCGATCGCGTCGCGATGGCGCACCGCGATCCCGAGAAGGAGCAGTGGATCCGCGCGATCGAGCAGCGGTTCCCGCTGGATCCGGACTCGCCGGTGGGCTCGCCGGCGGTGATCCGGTCGGGCGAGCCCGAGGTCCTCGACGACATCCCCGACGAGATGCTCCAGGCCGCGGCGCAGTCGCCCGAGCACCTCGAGGTGCTGCGGGCCGCGGGCTTCCGGTCGATGTGCATCGTGCCGCTCACCGCGCGGGGGAGGACCCTCGGCGACATCGCGCTGGCGACGGACGCCGCGAGCGGGCGGAGGCTCTCGGCCGAGACGCTGCCGATCGCCCGCGCGCTGGCCGACCGCTGCGCCGTCGCGCTCGACAACGCGATGGCGTACCACCAGCGCGACGTGATCGCGCTCTCGCTGCAGGGGGAGCTCCTGCCGCGCGACCTGCCGCCGATCCCGGGGCTCGACATCGCGGTGCGGTACGCGGCGGCGGGTCAGGGCAACGACGTCGGCGGCGACTTCTACGACGTCTTCCCGTCCGAGGACGGCTGGCAGGTGATCGTCGGCGACGTGGTCGGCAAGGGCCCCGTCGCGGCCGCGGTCACCGGCCTGGCTCGGCACACGCTGCGCGCGGCCGCGGCGTACGAGCAGTCGCCGCGGGCGCTGCTCGCGCAGCTCAACGTCGCGCTGCTCGCCGAGGAGCCCGGCCGTCGCCTTGCCTCGGTCGCCTGCGTGCGGCTCGCGCCGGCCGGCGACCGCGTCGACCTGACGATCAGCGTCGCCGGCCACCCGCTGCCACTGCTCGTCGGCACCGAAGGGTCCGTTCGCGAGGTCGGCCGGCACGGCCGGCTGCTCGGCGTCGAGCGCGAGACGCTCCTCGAGGACGCGCCCGCGACGATCGGGCCGGGCGAGCTGCTCGTCCTCTACACCGACGGCGTGATCGACGCGCGCGGGCCCTGGGGCTTCTTCGGCGAGGAGCGCCTGCGGGCGCTGCTCTCCGACTGTGCGTCCGACGCGCCCTCGCGCGTGGTGCAGAGGATCGAGTCGGCGGTGCTCGCCGCGTCGGCCGGACGGCTGCGCGACGACCTGGCCGTCGTGGCTTTGCGGGTGCGCTCTCCGCGCTCGTAGCCGGGCTGCCGCGTAGGAATGGCTCGGGATGGCTTCGGGTTTGACGGGTCAGGGGCCCGGGTCGTTGCCCCGCTCTGGCTCGTCGTCCAGTGCTCATGCGGTCGCGCGCTCGGACGTGTTTGGCCCTAGCCGGGCGTGGTCTCAAGCGGTGCACAACGCAACACCCTGCCCTCGTTCGGCTGCGATGTGACGTTCAGCACCACAGTGGTGCATGACGCCACACAAGATCGGCTGATCGATCGCAGTGCGCAGTTGACCACCGTATAGGTGGCAAACGCGACACTGCCTCCGCTCAGGGCATCTTGTGCGGCGTTTCCGCCCGTTGAAGCTCCACGCCCGGCTAGGGCAAGACGCGCACGAGCGAGCCACCGCATGAGCACTGGACCCCGAGCCCGAGTGGGGCAACAACCCGGGCCCCTGACCCGTCGAACCCGAAGCCGGCGACAGCCACCCCCAACCCGGGAGTCTCAGTGCGCGGGGTCAGCCGCCCCCCACAACCCGGGGCCGCGCGAGTGCTCGTAGATCAACGACGTCTCCGCGTGCGCGACCGCGGGATGGGTCGCGAGGTGGTCGACGACGAACTCGCGGAGCTCGTTCATGTCGGCCGCGGCGACCCAGACGAGGTAGTCGTTGACGCCGGTCATGTGGAAGACGCTGAGCACGCCGGGGAGCTCGCGGACCGCGCGCGTGAAGTCCTCGATCTGCGCTCGGGCGTGGACCGTGAGGCGGATCGAGATCATCGCCTGGAGCGGCCGGCCGAGCGCTCCGAGGTCGATCTCGGCGTGGAAGCCGCGCAGCACGCCGGACTCGCGGAGGGCGCGGACGCGGGCCAGGCACGTCGACGGCGCGACGCCCACTCGCTCGGCGAGCGCGTTGTTGGCGATCCGGGCGTCGTCGCTCAAGATTTCGAGGATCGCCTGGTCGACCGGGTCTAGCTGAAGGAAATTCGGCACAACCCGAAGAGTGACGCATGTTCCTCGCTGATGTCGTAACCGAGCCGCACAACCCCTACAATCCATGGGTATGAGGAGCGCGATCGACACCAAGGCAGAGCCGCAGATCAAGGACTCGATCCTCGACGCGATCGGCGACACCCCGCTCGTCCGGCTGTCCCGCCTGGGCGCGGGCCTCACGCCGCAGCTGATCGCCAAGGTGGAGTCGCTCAACCCGGGCGGGTCGATCAAGGATCGCGTCGCCGTGGCCCTCATCGAGGCCGCCGAGCGCGACGGCAAGCTGCGCCCGGGCGGCACGATCGTCGAGCCGACCTCGGGCAACACCGGCACGGGCCTCGCGATCGCCGCGCGCCTGAAGGGCTACCGCGTCATCGCGGTCATGCCCGACAAGATGTCCAAGGAGAAGATCGACCTCCTGCGCGCCTACGGCGCCGAGGTCGTCGTCGCGCCGACCGACGTCGCGCCAGATTCACCTCAGTCGTACTACCGGGTCGCCGACCGCCTCGCGGAGGAGATCCCCGGCGCCTTCCAGCCCAACCAGTACTTCAACCAGGCCAACCCGGCCGCGCACTACGCGTCGACCGGCCCGGAGCTGTGGGAGCAGACCGCCGGCAGGATCACGCATCTCGTCGCGGGCGTCGGCACCGGCGGGACGATCACGGGGACTGGCCGGTACCTCAAGGAGATGAACCCGTCGATCGAGATCGTCGGCGCCGACCCGGTCGGCTCGATCTACTCGGGCGACGAGGTCAAGCCGTACCTCGTCGAGGGCGTCGGCGAGGACTTCTGGCCCGAGACGTTCGACCGCTCGATCGTCGACCGCTGGGTGACCGTCTCCGACAAGGAGTCCTTCCTCATGACGCGCCGCGTCGCGCTGGAGGAGGGCATCCTCGTCGGCGGCTCCGGCGGGCTCGCGGTGCACGCCGCCCTCGAGGTCGCGCGCGGCATCGACGACCCTGAGGCGGTCGTCGCGGTGATCGTCCCCGACGGCGGCCGCAGCTACCTGTCGAAGGTGTTCAACGACGCCTGGATGAGCCAGTACGGGTTCCTCGACCGCGCGACCGACCAGACCGTCGGCGACGTCCTGCGCGCGAAGGCAGAGCACGGGTTCATCCCGCCGCTCGTCACGGTGCGCACGCACGACAAGGTCCGCGACGCCGTCGCGCTGCTCAACGAGCACCGCGTCTCGCAGCTGCCGGTCGTCTCCGAGCACGACGCGCACGCGATCATCGGCAGCGTCGGCGAGTCCGGCCTGCTGCGCCACGCGGTGCAGAGCCCGCACCTCCTCGGTGCCGACGTCATCGAGGTCATGGAGCCGCCGTTCCCGGCCGTCGCGGCCGAGGACGCGGTCAGCGAGGCCGTCGAGCTGCTGGCCGGCGACCGCCACGCGCTGCTCGTCACCGTCGACGGCCGTGCCGCGGGCATCGTGACCCGCGCAGACCTGCTCGAGGCGCTCGCGCGATGAGGTTCGAGACGCGAGCGGTCCACGCGGGCCTCGAGCCCGATCCGACGTACGGCTCGGTCATCCCGCCGATCCACCAGACCTCGACCTACGCGCAGCCGGCTCCCGGCGAGTTCGTCGGCGACTTCGACTACTCGCGCTCGGCGAACCCGACCCGGTCGGCGCTCGAGACCGCGCTGGGTTCGCTTGAAGGCGGCCTCGGGACCGCGTTCTCCTCGGGCATGGCCGCGACGCACGGGCTCTTGACCGCGGCGGCGAAGGCAGGCGATCACGTGATCCTGCCGACCGACCTCTACGGCGGCACCTACCGCCTGGTGGACAAGGTGCTGAGCCGCTGGGGCCTGAGCTACGACCTCGTCGACCAGCGAGATCTGAGCTCCCTGGCTGATGCTGTTCGTCCCGAGACGCGCGTCGTCTGGATCGAGACTCCCACGAACCCGCTGCTGAACGTCGTCGACGTCGAGGGTGCCGTCGCGGCCGTGGCGGGCAGGGCCCTCGTCGTCGTCGACAACACGTTCGCGACGCCGGCCGTCCAGCGCCCGCTCGAGCTCGGGGCCGACGCGGTCGTGCACTCCACGACGAAGTACCTCGGCGGGCACTC
>CADCVT010000102.1 GCA_902806215.1 uncultured Solirubrobacteraceae bacterium
ATCTCCTCGCAGACCGCGGCCGCGAGGTCCTCGTTGACGACGTTGTAGCCGTACTCGAACGCCTCGACCTCGTTGCGCCGGATGTCCGGCGCGTTCGAGAGATCCCAGAGGTAGTGCTGGATGAACCACAGCATCGGGTTCGCGAACACGTTGTAGAAGCGGTCGTAGGCCAGCTCGTCCGAGGCCACCAGCCGCACCGCGTACGAGCCGCCGGCGGGGGAGTCGACGGTGAAGGGCCGGCCGCCGCTCTCCTCGGCCTTGACGACGTCCTCCTCGGTCATCGCCGAGGCGATCCACACCGACTCGCGGTGCGACGCGAGGCCGGTCAGCGCCGTCACGAGGCCGCCGCCGCCGCGCTTGACCTCGCCGTCCGGGCCGAAGGTCACCGGCCCGCGGTTCGAGACGAGGATGAGGGGTGAGCTCATGCCGCGGGCTGCTCGACCGCCGGGAGCGAGCCCAGGCCGGCCGTGAAGATCTTCAGGTAGTCGCGCAGGTAGCGCGGCATGAGGAAGTTCGCGCGGACGTGCTCCTTGCCGCGGCGCCCGAGCGCCTTGCCGAGCGCTGGGTCCTGCAGGATGTCCACCGAGCGCTCGGCGCACTCCTCGACGCTGTCGACGAGGTAGCCCGAGATGCCGTTGCGCACCTGCAGCGGGATGCCGCCGACGTTGCCGCCGATGAACGGGCGGCCCTTCCAGATCGCCTCGGACACCGTCAGGCCGAAGCCCTCGCGCGTCGACTTCTGGATCACGACATCGGCGTGCGACTGGAACGCGTTGACCTCGATCGAGCCGACGTTGTTGAAGTTGTTGAGGATGTGGATGTCCGGGTCGCCGCCGGCGTGAGCGATCGTCGCGTTGAAGAAGTCCCAGCCCTCGGGGTCGTCGGACGCCATCGAGCCGACGAGCGCGAGCTGGACCGTGGGGAGCTTCTCCTTGACGATCCGGTACGCGTCGATGACGCCGAGCGGGTCCTTCCACGGGTCGAAGCGCGACACCTGGCACATGAGCGGCCGGTCGACGTCGATGCCGAACTGCTGGCAGACGTACGACGCGTCCTCGGGCGACAGCGCCATGTTCTTCGGCGCGAGCGGGTCGATCGCCGGCGGGACGATGTTGACCGTGCCCTGCATGCCCTCGGGCACGTAGCTCGGGACGTGGAAGAGCGACTGCGGGTACTCGCGGATGTACGGCAGGAGCTGGGCGATCGTGTCCGGGTTCGGCGTCGAGACGTCGATGTGGCAGCGCCACACCCACAGGCGCGCCTTCTCGGGGACGAGCGAGTACATCGCGGCGGGCTGCGGGTCGTGGACGATGCACGTGTCCCAGCCGCCGGTGAGCTCGCGCGAGTTCATCTCGTTGTACCGGCGCCACGTGTCCCACTGCTCGGGGCTGAGGTCCTCGGGTGCGCCCTGCAGCGCGTTGTGCATGAGCTTCGTCGCGTTGAAGAACTCCTCGCGCCCGTAGATCACCTGCCACTCGACGTCGAGGCCGACGTCCTTCATGAGCGGGATCAGCGTGTAGAGGATCTCCGCGACGCCTCCGCCGAAGGCGGTCGCGGACAGGTGGACGACGCGG
Source organism: uncultured Solirubrobacteraceae bacterium (assembly GCA_902806215.1). Lineage (GTDB taxonomy): Bacteria > Actinomycetota > Thermoleophilia > Solirubrobacterales > Solirubrobacteraceae > CADCVT01. The sequence continues at coordinate 1,575 of CADCVT010000102.1, forward strand.
GAGCCCTTGAGGGGCTCCGCCAGCTCGCGGATCTCCTCGATGAGCGGCCGGCCCACGATGTGGGTGTAGTCGGCGAGGGTCTTCTGGCCGACGGCGACGGGCTGGAGCATCGATCCCGGAATCTACCGGGAGAACCGGCCGGGTGGTCACGCCCGGAACTTGGGCGAGGTCACTAGCGGCGCGGCGCGGTCTCCTTGGGGCGCTCGTCCACCGTCACCTCGACGGTCTGACGCTTCCCGCCGCGGTAGATCTCGAGCGTCACCTTATCGCCGGGCTTGTACTTCGTGAGCGACAGACCGAGGTCGTTCTCGGTGCGCACCGGCGTCGTGCCGACCTTGGTCACGACGTCGCCGCCGGTCCGGTACGGCCGCGCCTGGAAGCGCGTCTCACCCTTGCCCGCGCGCAGGCCCGCCTTCTCGGCCGGCCCGCCCTTGACGACCTCCTGGACCCAGGCGCCGCTCGTCGTGCCGAGCTCGAAGCGCTCGGCGACCTGCGGGTACACGGCCGTGGTCGCGACGCCGAGGTAGGCGTAGCGGACCTCGCCGCCCTCGCGGATCTGGTCGAGCGAGCGCTTGACCTGGTCGATCGGGATCGCGTAGCCGACGCCCTCGCCGCCGCCGCTGCGCGTGCGGATCTGCGCGTTGATCCCGATGACGTCGCCGTTGGCGTCGAGCAGCGGGCCGCCCGAGTTGCCCTGGTTGATCGCCGCGTCGGTCTGGACCGCGCCGAGCGTGTCGAAGCCGGTGAGCGACTGGATCGCGCGATCGGTCGCCGACACGACGCCCACCGACAGCGACTGCTCCTCGCCGAACGGGCTCCCGATCGCGACGACCGGCTCGCCGACCTTGACGTCCTCGCTCTCGCCGAGCCCGATCGGCCGCAGCCGCAGGCCCTCGCGCGTCTCGAGCGTGAGCAGCGCGACGTCGGAGTTCGGGTCGAAGCCGACGATCCGCGCCTTGACCTGGTTGTGGTCGGCGAAGCGGACGTAGACCTCGTCGGCCTTCTTGATCGCCTTGCCCTCGCCGGTGGTGACGACGTGGGCGTTGGTGGCGATCTCGCCCGTCTCGGCGACGACGAAGCCCGAGCCCTGGCCGCCGTTCGGGTTCTCCTCGTCCTCCTTGCCGTCCTTGAAGATGCTGAGGATGGTCACGACGCCGGGGCCGGCCTGGTCGTAGACCCGCTCGGCGTCGAACCCGCCGCCCGCGCCGTCGCCGTCGCCGTCGCCGGCGCGCTCGAGCACCTCGACGCGGGTCTTCTCGACGGTCTCGGCTGGCAGCTGCTGGGCCTGCTCGTCGCGGTCGTTGTCGACGTTGCCGCCGCAGCCGGCGGCGGCGCCGAGCAGTGCGAGGGCGGAGATCAGGGCGAGCAGGCGGCGGGACACCCGGGCCAGCATACGAGTGCTAGCGCAGCGTGCCTCCCGGTTGTCGCGTGGCAACAGCCGGCGAGGACGACACCGGACCGGCTGGCAGCTCGAGCGTGAACGTCGTGCGGCCGGCGAGCGCCTAGACCGACAGCTTGCCGTTCATGCGCTCGGCGAGCTCGTTGGCGATGGCGAGCCCGAGGCTCGAGCTCGCGCCGTCGCCGGTCGAGTAGAACGGCTCGAACAGCCGCTCGAGCGCCTGGCGCCCGATGCCCTCGCCGAAGTCGCGGACCTGCAGCCGGACCATGCCGTCGTGGCGGCCCGCGGTGACCACCATGTCGGTCCCGTGCGGCGTGTGCGCGAGCGCGTTGTCGATGAGGATCCGCAGGATCTGGGCGACGCGCTCGGGGTCGAGCTCGGCCTCGACCTCGCGGGCGGCGAGCCGCAGCTCGAGGTGCGAGTCGTGCCGCGCGAGCGCCGGCTGGAACTCGCTCGTGACCGCGCGGGCGAGCACGCCGAGATCGGTCGGCTCGGGGCGCAGCTCGAGCGATCCCGCCTCGAGCTTCGACAGGTCGAGCAGGTCGACCGCGAGCTTCTGCAGGCGCGAGACCTGCTCGCGGACCTGGGTCAGGAACGCCTCGCGGGTCTCCTCGTCGAGGTCCTCGTCCTGGAGGAGCTCGAGGAAGCCGCCGAGCGAGAAGATCGGCGTGCGCAGCTCGTGCGACGCGGTCGCGATGAAGCGCTTGCGGGCTTCGTCGAGCTCGCCGAGCTGGCGCTGCATGTCGTCGAGCGCGAACGCGAGCGAGCCGAGCTCGTCGGCCGCGTCGACGACGAACCGGCCGCTGAGGTCGCCGGCCGCGACCCGCCGCGCTGTGCGCTCGAGCCGCTTGATGCGCTGCGCCAGGCGCGTCGAGAGCAGCAGGCCGGCGGCCAGCGCGAGGAGGAGGGCGATGGCGCCGGCGATCGCGATGCGCGAGCGCACGAACGCGACGTTGTCGTCGACGTCCGACAGCGGCGCGGCGAAGACGATCACCCGCTCGACGGCGTTGCCGCGCAGGATCGGGCGCGCGGCCTGGCCGAGCCGGCCGTTGCGGCTCGCCTCCGTGCCCGTCGCGATCCGCTGCTGGCGCGCCGCCTCGAGCGCGACCTCGAACTGGAGGTCGTCCTGGCGGGCGCCGCCCGTCGAGTCCGCGATGACCGCCGTCTGCAGACCGAGCGATCCGCGGCTGACCCGCAGCAGCGTCACCCGCGCGTTCGCCCGGTCGCCCACGCGCTGCACGATCAGGCGCAGCGACTCGATGTCCTCGTCGCGCGCGTCGATGATCGGCCGCGAGAACCGCTTGGAGGCCTCGGCGAGCGACTCGAGCCGCTGCTCGCGCAGGTTCGTCTCCAGCGGTGGCGCGACGTACGCGAAGACGAACCCCACCGCGGCGATCGTGATCGCGAACACCAGCAGCGCGAGCCGGGTGCGGATCGAGCGGAGGTTGATCACACGACAGGCGCCTAGTCGTCGGTGTCGCGGAACCGGTAGCCGACGCCGCGGACCGTGAACAGGTACTCGGGGTCCTTGGCGTCCTGCTCGAGCTTCTCGCGCAGGTGGCGGATGTGGACGTCGATCGTCCGGGGGTCGCGGAACGCGCTGTCGCCCCAGATCCGCGTCAGCAGCATCTCGCGCGTGAAGACCCGGCCCGGATTGCACGCGAGCGCCTTGAGGATCTCGAACTCGACGTAGGTCGCCGGCACGTCGCCGCCGCGGACCTTCACGGTGCGCTTGGCGAAGTCGATGCGCAGCTCGCCGACCTCGAGCGACTCGGTCTCGTCGCCGTTCGTCCGGGTCCGCGCGCTCCAGGTGGAGCGGCGCAGCGCGGCCTTGACGCGCGAGCGGAACTCCCGCAGCGAGAACGGCTTGGTGATGTAGTCGTCGGCACCCAGCTCGAGGCCGACGACCTTGTCGACCTCCTCGGCGCGCGCGGTGAGCATGATGATCGGGACGGTGCTCTTGGCCCGCAGCCGCCGGCACACCTCGAGCCCGTCGATGCGCGGCATCATCACGTCGAGGACGACGAGGTCGTACAGGCCGTCGTCGAAGCGCGCGAGCGCCTCGCGGCCGTCGGACGCCTGCACGACCTCGTAGCCGTCCTTCTGCAGCGGGAAGGAGAGCAGCGTCTGGATGGGCTGCTCGTCGTCGACGAGCAGGATCCGGGCGGCTCTGTCCATACCCCGACAGGGTAGAGGGATCGCGGAGAGGCCCGGTGCGGCCAATACCCTTCGGGGATGCTCGACGCGCGGGTCTACCGGGCGGCGTTCCTGCCGCTGCTGCTCGCACTGTTCG
>CADCVT010000103.1 GCA_902806215.1 uncultured Solirubrobacteraceae bacterium
CTCAGTCGGCCCGGGCCTGTGGGGCCAGCAGATCACCGCGCAGGAGGAGCTCGAGCGCAACTGGGCGGCGGTGCAGGACTGGGCCGGCGACATGCTCGTCGAGCGCGGCGTCGACCGCATCACCGCCGAGGAGCTCACGGTCCCACCGTGCGCCGACGAGCTGTTCGCGCTGCTGCGGCTGCGCGCGCTGTACGACGGCGGCGAGTACGACGCGGTGATCGTCGACTGCGCGCCGACCGGCGAGACGCTGCGGCTGCTGTCGTTCCCCGACGTCGCGCGCTGGTGGCTCGAGAAGGTCTTCCCGCAGCAGGGTCGGATCCTCGACGCGGCGCGGCCGTTCGCGCGGATGGTGCTCGACGTGTCGCTGCCGGGCGAGGCGGTCATCGCCGACGTGCAGCGCCTCGTGGAGAACCTCATCGCGATGCACGCGATCCTCCGCGACCGCGAGCGGGTCTCGCTGCGCCTCGTGATGAACCCCGACCGGATGGTCGTCGACGAGGCGCGCCGGACGTTCACCTACCTCAACCTCTACGGCTTCTTGACCGACGCGGTCGTCGTCAACCGCGTGTTCCCCGACGACGTCGGCCCGTACTTCGCGGGGTGGCGCGAGACGCAGCAGGAGGCGCTCGCCGAGGTCGGCGCGGCGTTCTCCCCCGTGCCCGTCCTGCGCGCGCCGTACTTCGAGCAGGAGGTCCGCGGCGAGGCGATGCTCGACCGGCTCGGCGACGCGCTGTTCGACGGCGGGCGCGACGCGGCGGCGGTTCTGCACGGCACGTTCACGCAGGGGCTCGTCATCGGGCGCGACGGCGCGTCGCTGCGGCTCGACCTCCCGTTCGCCGACAAGGGCGACCTCCAGCTGAAGAAGATCGGCACCGAGCTCGTCGTCAGGGTCGGTGGACACAAACGCACGATGATGTTGCCGCCGGCCCTTGCCGGGTACCGGCCTTCGGGTGCGAGCTTCGAGGACGGCGCCCTGAGGATCACGTTCGATGCCCCGGTCGAAGTCTGAGGCGGAGGCGCTCGAGCGCCTGCGCGAACGCCTGGAGGCGACCCAGCAGGCGGCGCAGGCGCTGGCCGAGGAGGCCCGCGCGGCCGCCGGTGGCTCCGACCGCCCGCCGCCGATGGGCTGGGACGTCCCCGGCCGCGCCGACGACGCGAACGACGAGCTCGCCGCGCTCGTGTCGCTCCTCGGCACCCTGCGCGAGGTCCTGCCGCCCGAGCTGCGCGCGCAGCTCGCCGAGCTCGTCAGGGCGCTCCTCGTGTTCGTGCGCGCGGCGCTCGACTTCGCGATCGGCCAGCTCGAGCTCGCGGCTCAGCCCGGCGCCGAGCCCGAGGTCGAGGACATCCCGATCGCCTAGTGCCGTGACACTGCACGGCGCCTCGCGCGGAGTGCTCTGACAGGATTTTCGCTATGCGAAGGATCTCTCTCGTGCTGTGCGCCCTGATCGCAGCCCTCATCGGTGCGGCTCCCGCGGCGGCGCAGGCGCCCGCCGCCGCCGACTACGCCGGCGGGAACGTCGTCGACGCCGACCCCGGCAAGCGGTTCAACGGCCGGGTGGGCGACAGCGCAGTCAGCCTCAGCGTCAGCGAGAACGGCAGCAACATCCAGGCGGCGATCGTCGTGCTCCACGCCTGCAGGGGCGGCGCCTACGAGGTCTCGAGCGGCGGCCAGGCCCCGGTCGCCAGCGACGGGACGTTCAGCGTGCCGATGCGCCGCACGTTCCGCGACGGGCGCACCAAGGTCAGCGAGACCGCGACGCTGACCGGCAAGCTCGAGGGAGCCCGCGCGAGCGGCACGCTGACGTCGACCTCGCGCCGCGACAAGCGGCGCTGCAAGGGCTCGGCGACGTGGACGGCCGTGCAGCCACCGAGGCCGTCGGCGGCGCCCACCGCCCCGGTCGTCGGCGCGCTGCTGCTCGGCGTCATCACGCGGGCGAACCGCCTGCCGTACCAGGTGCTCATGCGCCTGACCGCTGACGGCAAGCGCATCCGCCGCATGAACCTCAACCTCCCGTGGACGTGCGACGGCCGCGAGTCGGTCCTGACGTTCTACGAGCTCGGCAGCGCGATCCGGCCCGACGGGACGTTCACGTACACCATGCCGTTCGTCGGCCGGTTCAGCCGGACGATCGAACGCGGGCGGGTGCGCGTCAACGGGCAGTTCACCGCCGACGGGGCGACCGGCACCGTCGAGGTCTCGAGCACCGTCCGCTCGCGCAGGGGCAAGCGCGGCGTGATCGACCGCTGCAAGAGCGGCCGGCGAGTCTTCGCGGCGATCCCGTGATGCAGAGGATCGCTCTTCTGGTGGCTGTCGCGTGCGTCGCGGTCGCCGCCTCTGCGGCGCCCGCCACCGCCCAGGTTCCCGGCAACACGGACTGGGGCGGCGGGGAGATCGTCGACAAGCCGCCGGGGCGTGACTTCCCGGGCCGCGCGGGAGACGCCAACGTCAGCCTGCGCACGTCGGTCGACGCGACGGCGGTCACCGTGGCCGGCACGATCCTGTTGCCGAGGCCTGGCGGGCCCTGCCAGGTCATCGGCTCCGGGACGCAGCGGCTCGGCCCCGGCGGGACGTTCTCGGTCCGCGAGCGGCGCACTCTGCGCAGCCGGATCCGAACCGACGTGACGATCAGCGGCCGGATCGAGGGCGGGCGCGCGACCGGCGAGGTCGTGGGATCGTTGAAGTCCCGGCGGGGCCGCACCCTCTGCAAGGGCCGGACGACGTTCACGAGCATCGCGGTCCCCGACATCAGCGCCGCGCCGCCCGCGCCTGCTCCGGCCGGCACCGTCCTGCGCGGCCTCGTGTCCGGCATGACCGACGCTCCGTACGACATCGTGATGCGGGTCGCGCCCGACGGGCGGTCGATCGCCCGGATGAACTTCTCGGTGCCGTGGAAGTGCCGCGGCTTCAACGGCGACGAGTCCTTCTACGAGGACGCGATCCCGGTCAAGGACGATGGCACCTTCCGCGTCGTGTCCCGGTACACGATCCCGTACTCGGACGCCATCGATCGCGGCTCGGTCACGATCAGCGGCCGGTTCGTCATGGGCGGGGTCGTCGGCACGGTGACGGGTCGAGAGACGTCGAGAGCTCGCAAGGGGCGCAAACGGGTCGTCGATCGCTGCGCCTCCGGCAACCGCGCGTTCCGGGCGGCCGTCTGAGCGTGTCTACGTGACGCGGGCGGGCGCGGCGTCCATCTCGCGATGGGCGCCGAGCTCGACGAGCTGCTTCGTCCGGCGCGCTGCCTCGAACACGTCCTCGAAGCGGGTGTAGAGCGCGGGGAAGCCGAAGCGCACGAGGTCGGGGCGCCGGAAGTCGGGGACGACGTTCGCGCGCTCGACGAGCGCGCGGCAGACCTGCCATCCGTGCGGATGGGCGAGGCTCACGTGACCGCCCCGGGTCGCGGCGTCGCGGGGCGAGGCGAGCGTGAAGCCGAGCGGCGCCAGCCAGGCGTCGTGGAGCTCGACGAAGAGGTCGGTGAGGCGGCGGGTCTTCTCTGCGATCGCGGCCATCGTCGCCTCGGCGGTCAGCTCCACGCCCGACTGCACGGCGACGAGGCTGAGGATCGGCGGCGTGCCCGCGAGGAAGCGGTCGATGCCGGGCGCCGGCTCGTACCGCGGGCCCATCTCGAACTGCTCGCGCTGGCCGAACCAGCCCTGGATCGGGCTCGTGAGGCGCGTCTGGAGGTCCTCGCGGACGTAGAGGAACGCGGGCGCTCCCGGGCCGCCGTTGAGGTACTTGTAGGTGCAGCCGACGGCGAGCTGGGCGTCCGCCAGGTCGATCTCGATCGCGCCCGCAGCGTGGCTGAGGTCCCAGAGGACGAGGCCTTCCACCTCGTCCTCGCTGACGATCTCGCCGCTGCGGTAGTCGATCTTCGAGACCGCGGTGAGCCGGGCATCCCTCGAGGCCTCGCGGAGCTCCTCCCTCCTCACCAGCCGCAGTTCGACGCCCTGCTGTGCCGCGAGCCCTTCGAGGACATAGCGGTCGGTCGGGAAGTCGTCAGCGAGCGCGACCAACGGCCCGGGCTCGGCGTCGAGGACCGCGCCGGCGAGCTTGTAGAGGTTGACCGTGACGCTGTCGCAGGCGAGCACCTCGCCGGGCCGGGCGCCGAGCACGTGCTCGGCCAGCTGGTCGCCGATGCGCGAAGGCGCCTCGATCCAGTCCGGCCACGCGGTCACGAGCCGCGCGCCCCACTCGTCGACCAGCCCCTTGATCCGCTCGGCGGTCGCGTGCGGCAGGCGCCCGAGCGAGTTGCCGTCGACGTAGAGCGGGCCGTCGTCGTCGACGACGAACGCGTCGCGCAGGTCGGCGAGCGGATCGCCGGCGTCGAGCGCGGCGGCGCGCTCGCGGATCAGGTCGGCAGCCACGCGACGACATCCTCCCAGGCGCCGCTGCCGGGGTCGAGGTGCTCGAAGTGCCCCTCCCCCTCGCGCAGGCGCAGCGTCACGGCGCCGCCGCGCGCGGCGAAGCGCTCGGAGAACACCGCGGGCACGTCCTCGTCGGCGGTGCCGTGGACGAGGAGCACGGGGACGCCCAGCGGCGCGCGGCGGATCGGCGAGAGCTCGTCGAGCGACGCGCCCTCGGCGAAGCGCTCGACCACCGGGCGGTCGTCGCCGAGGCGCAGGTCGATCCCCAGCTCGATGTCGGTGACGGCGGCCTGGCCGGCGATCGCGGGCACGTGGCCGTCGATCAGCAGCGCGAGGTGGCCGCCCGCCGAGTGCCCGACCGCGGCGACGAGCTCGTCGCCCAGCCCGCGCAGGTGGCCAACCGCCGCGCGGACGTCGTCGACGGTCCGCAGCCCGCCGCCGCCGCAGTCCAGGCGCCGGTACTCGACGTTCCACGACGCCAGCCCGCGCGCGGCCAGGTCGTCGGCGAGCGGGA
>CADCVT010000104.1 GCA_902806215.1 uncultured Solirubrobacteraceae bacterium
CCGGCCGCCCGCCGCTCTCGGGCTTCCCTCGCATGCTCGTCTCGGGCCCTCCTTCCCCACCTTCGCCGCCGTATCGACTCGGCCGGCTCACGCTGCCGATCTACCTCGCCGTCGTCGGCCTCGGCGGCACCGCGCTGCTCGTCGCGCTCGGCCTCGCCGCCGACTGGTCCGCCGTCGAGATCGGCCTCGCGCACGTGACGCTCGCGGCGTTCCTCGTCCTCGGCGAGCTGATGCCGATCCGCGTGCCCGGCCACGAGGACGAGGTCAACACGTCGACCTCGTTCAGCTTCGCGCTGCTGCTCATCGTCGGGCTCGCGCCCGCCGCGATCGCCCAGGCGATCGCCTCCGCGGCCGCCGACGTGCGCCTGGGCAAGTCGCTCGGGTCCGTGCTCTTCAACGTCGGGCAGTACACGATCTCCCTCGCCGCGGCGGGCGTGGTGCTCACCCTCGTCGCGGGCGACCCGCTCGCCGCCGCCGCGCTGCATCCGGAGGACCTGCCCGCGCTGCTGGCCGCCGGCGCGACGTTCTTCGTGGTCAACAACGCGCTCGCCGGGGCGGCGTACGCGATCCATGCGCGCGTGCCGGTCGTCGGGCACCTGTTCAGCGACCTGTCGTTCCAGGCGTGGACGGCGACGCTCGTGCTCGGGTTCTCGCCGGTGGTCATCGCGGTCGCCAACTACGACGCGTTCCTGCTCCCGTTCCTGCTGCTGCCGCTCATGGCGATCTACCGCGCCGGGCGCGAGGCACGCCTGTCCGAGCACCAGGCCCTGCACGACCAGCTCACCGAGCTGCCCAACCGCGTGCTGTTCCGCCGGTGCGCGGACGAGGCGATCGCGGCCGCGGCCGGCGGGAACACCCGCGTGGCCGTGCTCATCATGGACCTCAACCGGTTCAAGGAGATCAACGACACGCTCGGCCATCTGCACGGCGACCTCCTGCTCCAGCAGGTCGCGTCGCGCCTGCGCGAGACCGTCCGCGTCGGCGACACGGTCGCGCGCCTGGGCGGCGACGAGTTCGCGATCCTGCTGCCGCGCATCGGCGGGATCGAGGGTGCCGAGCTGCTCGCCAAACGGGTCCTCACCGCGCTCAAGCAGCCGGTCGTCATCAACGGCGTGTCGCTCACCGTCGAGGCCAGCATCGGCATGGCGTGCTTCCCCGAGCACGGCGATGGCGTCGACGTCCTCGTCCAGCGCGCCGACGTCGCGATGTACGTCGCCAAGAGCGCGCGCGTCGGCGTCCAGGCCTACGTCGAGGAGCAGGACGACCACAGCATCGAGCGGCTCGAGCTCGCTGCCGAGCTGCGCAGCGCGATCGACGGCGGGCAGATGGTCCTGCACTACCAGCCGCAGCTCGACCTGGCGACCGGGCGCCTCATCGCGGCCGAAGGGCTCATGCGGTGGGACCACCCCACCCGCGGGCTCATCCCGCCCGACGTCTTCATCACGCTCGCCGAGAACACCGGCGCGATCCGCCAGCTCACCTCCCGCGCGCTCGTGCTCGCGGTGAGCGAGTGCCGGCGCTGGCGCCAGACCGGCCTGAGCATCGGCGTGTCGGTCAACGTCTCCGCGCAGGACGCGCTCGACGAGGACCTCCCCCACGAGATCGAGCGGCTCCTCGCCCGCTACGACGTGCCGCCGTCCGAGCTCGAGCTCGAGCTGACCGAGAGCATGCTCATGGCCGACCCGCAGCGCGCGAGCTCCGTGCTCGAGGCGTTGAGCGCGATGGGCGTCCGGATCGCGATCGACGACTTCGGCACCGGCTACTCGTCGCTCGCCTACCTCAAGCGCCTGCCGATCGACCACATCAAGATCGACCGCTCCTTCGTGATGAACATGGAGATCGAGCGCAACGACGCGCTGATCGTCGAGTCGACGGTCGACCTCGCCCGCAACCTCGGGCTCAAGACGATCGCCGAGGGCATCGAGAACGAGGAGTGCCGCGCACGCCTGGCCGCGATGGGCTGCGACGTCGGGCAGGGCTTCCACTTCAGCCGCCCGGTGGCGCCGGACGCGTTCCTGGCCTGGGCGACCGACCGGGTCGCCGCCGAGCGCCTCGCCGCTTAAACGACGAAACCCGGGTAGAGGCCCCGGGTTCCGCCGCCACAGACGGTAGTACGCGGAGGGCGGCCACCGGGCCGCCCTCCGGCGTTCTGACTAGGTTTCGGTCGCATGAGCACGCCCGCTGACCGCTCCGACTTCGCACGCCGGGTCTCGTCGTTCCTCATCGACTGCGGCGCGGCGCTGTGCACGGGCCTCCTCGCGGCGCTGGTCGCCCAGGCCGCGTTCTCGCTGAGCACCGACCAGGAGGAGACCATCGCGGCGATCACCGTGCTCGTCGCGTGGTTCGTGTTCGTGCCGGTCATGACCGCCGTGACGCGGGGCCAGAGCCTCGGCAAGGTCGTCGCCGCGACGCGCGTCTACCGGCACGACCGGCCGATCGGCATCGGCACGAGCATCAACCGCGACGTGCTGGCCCGGTTCATCTGGGTCGTCCCGATGGTGTTCCTGGCCGACTCGATCTGGGCGGCCGGCGCCGACCGCCAGACCCTGCGCGACAAGGTCACCGACACGTACGTCCTCAAGGAGCCGGGCTACGGCGGTCGCGGCGTGATCGCGGCCGTCCTCGGGGTCGGGTCGATCGCGGGCTGGTTCGGGCTGGCGACGCTCCTCAACCCGTAGCCGAGGCGCTAGCCCCGGCGGGCCTTCTTGCGCTTCGCGGCGGCCGGGGCCTTGACCGTGATCGTCCTCGTCGTCGTGGCCGGGGCGGCGTTGCCGATGCGGCTGACGATCTTCAGCGCGATGGTCATCGCGCCCTTCGCCCGCAGGGCCTTCGACGCCGCAGGCGAGAGCCTGATCCGCAGCGGCAGCCTCGAGCCGGCGCCGACCACGAGCTTCTTGCGGGCGATCGTCGTCCGCCGTGCCTTGCGGGGCTTCCTCCTCTTCGCGGCGGCCGCGGCCTTCGCGCCGCCGGGCAGCAGCGCCGACGCGACCGTCTCGAACGTGCACGGCGGACCGCCGGCCGGGCAGCCGACCAGCAGGCCCGTGTCGACGATGACCAGTCGACCCTTGTTCGTCGCCCTCGGCGCGCCTGCCGTCGTCAGCGTGGTCCCGAGGGGAAGGCCGGGCAGCTGGGGCGGGCCGACGATCCCCGGGACGACCGGCTTCGCGGCCTCCTGGCCCGGCGGCGTCTTCGGCGTGTAGACGACCTTGCGCGACGCGCTCGACGTGTTGCCGGCGTTATCGGAGGCGACCGCCTCGATCGTGTTCGCGCCCGGCTTGAGCTTGACGACCGCCGACCACGTC
>CADCVT010000105.1 GCA_902806215.1 uncultured Solirubrobacteraceae bacterium
GTAGCCCATCCGGTTCTCCGGGAGCTTCTGCTTGATGATGTCCGCCTCGATCGTGACGCCGAGGTGGTTGGCCTGGCCCGTGAGGTCCGCGGCGAGGTGGTAGTCGACGCCGTTGATCTTGAACTCCGAGTTGCGCAGGTAGCACCAGAGCACGGTGAACATGCCGAGCCGGTGGGCCTCCTCGAACGCTCGGGCGACCTCGATGATCTGGCGCTTGGACTGCGGCGAGCCGAAGTAGATCGTCGCCCCGACGCCGGCCGCGCCCATCTCCCAGGCGCGCTGCACGCTCGAGAACATGATCTGGTCGTACTCGTTCGGATACGTGAGGAACTCGTTGTGGTTGAGCTTCACGATGAAGGGGAACTTGTGCGCCCACTTGCGGCTGACCGAACCGAGGACGCCGAGCGTCGAGGCGAACGCGTTGCAGCCGCCCTCGACCGCCAGCTCGACGAGGTTGCCCGGGTCGAAGTAGATGGGGTTCGGGGCGAAGCTCGCGCCGGCGGAGTGCTCGATTCCCTGGTCGACCGGGAGGATCGACACGTGCCCGGTGCCAGCGAGGCGGCCGGAGTTCACGAGCCACTGCAGGTTGCGCAGGACGTTGGTCGGACTATCGGAGTCGACGAAGACGCGGTCGATGAAGTCCGGGCCCGGGAGATGCAGCTGCGACGCCGGGAACGTCTCGCAGCGATGGTTGAGCAGGGAGTCGGCGTCGTCCCCGAGAAGCTCCTCGAGGCGTGTTGAGGTCATTTCAGCGGTAGCGGCCATGTCTGGAGACGTTATCGCCGGGTACGCTCCCGCGCGCCCTATGGAGCACAACTTCACCTCGTCCGGCTTCACGATCGGCGTCGAGGAGGAGCTGATGATCATGGACGCCGAGACGCTCGAGCTGTCCAACGCGATCGATCAGCTGCTCGCCGACGACGACAGCCACACGATCAAGCCCGAGCTCATGGAGTCGGTGTGCGAGATCGCGACGTCGCCCTGCGCGACGACCGCCGAGGCGGCGCGCGAGCTCACCGGCCTGCGGCGCGAGGTCGCGACGCGCGCGCGGGAGAAGGGGCTGGCGATCGGATCGGCGGGTACCCACCCGACCGCGCTGTGGGAGGACCAGCGGATCGTGGCCGCCCCGCGCTACCGCGAGCTGATCGAGGCGCTGCGGTTCGTCGCGCGGCAGGAGCTCATCTTCGGCATGCACGTCCACGTCGGCCTCGACGACGCCGAGAAGGCGATCCACGTGGCCAACGGGATGCGCGTCCACGTGCCGGTCCTGCTGGCGTTGAGCTGCAACTCGCCGTTCTGGCGCGGCGACGCGACCGGCCTCCAGTCGACCCGCATGCCGATCTTCCGTGCGTTTCCCCGCGTGGGCATCCCGCCCAAGTACGACGGGTGGGACGACTACGCGCGACGGATCGACTTCATGGTCGAGTCCGGGGTGATGGAGGACTACACGTACCTCTGGTACGACGTGCGCCCGCACCCGCAGCTCGGGACCGTCGAGATCCGCGCGTGCGACAGCCAGACCCGCTTCGAGCACACGATCGGGCTCACCGCGCTCATCCAGGCGATGGTCAAGGAGCTCAGCGACCGCTTCGACGACGGGAAGGAGCTGGGCGACTACCCGTGGGAGATGCTCGACGAGAACAAGTTCCTCGCCGCCCGGTACGGGATGGACGGCGAGCTCGTCGACCTGCCGCGCAACGAGCGCGTCCAGACCAAGGAGCTCGCCCGGCGGCTGCTCGACCGCCTGCGCGAGCACGCGCAGGACCTGGGCTCGGACGGCGACCTGGAGGGGATCGAGGATCTCCTCGCCCGCGGGAACGGAGCCCACCGCCAGCGCGTCGTCTTCGAGGCCAACCACGATCTCCACGAGGTGATGGCGGAGATCGTGGAAGCGACCGTCCCGACGCTCCAGCCATAGGCACTAGCATCGGGTCCGGCATGGGTGCAGGTCCTGATCTCTTCGTCGTCTGCAAGAACTGCGGGTCGCAGGTCAGCCCGTACATCACGGAGTGCCCGTACTGCGGCAACCGGATCCGCAAGCGCGCGCCGAAGATCGAGCGCGAGGACAAGCCGCAGAAGAAGCGGCGGACGCCGTCGATGCCGTCGCTGGGGCCGCTGCGCACCGGCGAGATCCCCGGCGTGCGCGGCGACTCGACCCGGCGGCCGATCGCGACGATCACGATCGTGGCGCTCGCCTGCCTGTGGTGGCTGGCGACGATCCCGCTCGAGGACGAGGGCTACCAGATCGTCCTCGACCCGCTGGGCGAGTGGTGGCAGGTGCTCACCGCGCCGTTCGTGCACTTCAGCGCCTGGTACCAGTTCGCCGCGCTCGGGGCCATCGGCGTCTTCGGCTGGGTGCTCGAGCGCAAGCACGGGTGGCTGCCGGTCATCGCCGTCTGGCTCGTGACGGCGTCCGGCTCGCTGGCGATCGCCAAGGCGGTCGAGGGCGCTCCGGACGACGCGCGGCTCGCCGGCCTCGACGGCCCGTTCGCCGTCGGCGCCTCCTACGGCGCGATCGGGCTCCTGCTGGCCTGGGCGCTGCCGATCTACCTCGAGCGCCGCCGCAACGGCGGAGACGGCGAGTACGACGACGCCGACATGCTCGGCGCGGGGATCATCCTGGCGCTGCTCGTCCTGCTTCCCGCGACGCTGCGCGACGAGATCAGTTGGCTGGCGACCGCCGCCGCTCTGGTGCTCGGGACGTTGTGCGGGCTCGTGATGTCGCGCGTGCGCGAGCGCTGACGGTCGGGCGAGCGCGAGCCTCCCCCGGGAGTCAGGAGACGGTGATCGAGCCGGGCTCCCCGGCGACGAGGCGCCCGATCACCGCTCCCGGCATGGCGGAGTCGGCGGGCACTGCCGCGAGCAGACCCCCCGACGTCATCGCATCGCAGACGAGCCACCGGCGGGTCGAGGCCGCCGACGGCAGCCACGTCGTGAACGACTCCGCGTAGATCCGGTTGCGCTTGGTCCCTCCGGCGATGGCGCGCTCGCCGAGGGCGAGCAGGCGGGGGACGCCCTCGATGGCGGGGACCGCCGAGGAGTCGATCTCGGCACCAAGGCCGGAGGCAAGAGCCATCTCGTGCAGGTGCCCGAGCAGCCCGAACCCGGTGACGTCGGTCAGCGCGTGCGCGCCGGCGGCCCGTGCGGCGACCGCGGCGTCGCGGTTGAGCGTCGTCATCACCTCGACGGCGGCCTCGACGAGCTCGGCGCCGGCGATCCCGCGCTTGGCCCCGGTGCTGACGGCTCCCGCGCCGAGCGGCTTGGTCAGCACGAGCACGTCGCCCGGCTGCCCGCCGGCGTTCGTCAGCACCTCGTCGGGGTGGACGACGCCGGTGACCGCGAGGCCGTACTTCGGCTCGGCGTCGTCGATCGAGTGCCCGCCGACGATCGCGGCTCCCGCGTCGACGACGACGTCGTTGCCGCCGCGGAGGATCTCGCCGAGCACCTCCGCGCCGAGCTTCTCGAGCGGGAACGCGATGAGGTTGAGCGCGCTGATCGGCTCGCCGCCCATCGCGTAGACGTCCGAGAGCGCGTTCGTCGCGGCGATCCGCCCGAAGTCGTACGGGTCGTCGACGATCGGCGTGAAGAAGTCGACCGTCTGCACGATCGCGAGGTCGTCGCGGAGCTTGATCACCGCCGCGTCGTCGGCGGTGTCGTAGCCGACGAGGACGTCGTCGCGCTGCGGTCGCGGCAGCGCGGCGACGATCGGGTGCAGGGCGGCGGCGGGCAGCTTGCAGCCACATCCGGCGCCGTGGGAGAGGCTTGTCAATGCGATCGTGGCCACGGCCCCATGATGCCCCGAGGCCGAGACCGCTAGCGTTCCGCCTCGCCGTGGAAGACCGCCCGACCTACACCGCCGAAGAGGTCGACGCCGCCGTCGAGGGCCTCGGCGACCCTGAGCGCTTCGCGCACGCACAGGAGATCGTCACCCACGCGGCGCCGTCGCTCCAGCAGGTGCTGGTCGCCGCGCTGGACGAGGGCGGCTGGTTCGGGCAGGCGCACGAGGACGCGGTGGCCAAGGCATCGCTCACGCACGATCCCGGCGAGCGGATGGCGCTCGTGCGTCAGCTGCTCGACGACGAGACCCGCCTCGGGATGCTCGTCGGCGCCGCGGTGGGACTGGAGCTCGCGCACGAGCTGATGAGACGACGAGAGGAATCGACCTGATGGACATCACCTGGCTCGGCCACTCGGCCTTCCTTCTCGAGGACAGCGGCACCACGCTGCTCATCGACCCGTTCCTCAACGGGAACCCGAAGGCCGCGCTCTCGGCCGACGACGTGAACCCCGACGTGATCCTGCTCACCCACGGCCACGAGGACCACTACGGCGACACCGTCGACATCGCCAAGCGCACGGGCGCCACCGTCGTGGCGATCACCGAGGTCGCGGGCGAGATCGGCGGCAAGCTCGGCGAGGACCACCAGGTGTTCGACCCGAACATGGGCGGCACGGTCACGTTCGACTGGGGCTGGGTCAAGATGACCCCCGCGTGGCACACCGGCACCACGCCCGACGGCACCGTCCACACCCCGGCGGGCCTGCTCATCAGCTTCGGCGGCAAGGTCGTCTACCACCTCGGCGACACCGCGCTCTTCAGCGATCTGAAGCTCGTCGCCGAGCGCGGGGACCCGGTCGACGTCGCGATCATCCCGATCGGCGGCCACTACACGATGGACCGCATCGACGCCGCCGTCGCGGCGGAGTTCGTCGGCGCCCGGCAGGTCATCCCGTGCCACTACGGCACGTTCCCGCCGATCGAGACCGACCCCGAGATCTTCAAGAGCGACGTCGAGAACTCCACGGCGTCCGAGGTCATCGTGCTCGAGCCCGGCGGCACGCACTCGGCATGACGCACGCGATCGTCCTCATCGAGGCCGAGCGCGACGCGATGGCGACGCTCGGCGGGCTGCTGGCCGACACGGAGGGCGTCGGCGCCGCGTACTCGGTGACCGGCGACTGGGACTTCGTCGCGGTCGTCCACCTGGCTCGGCACGAGCAGCTGGCGGAGATCGTCACGGGGAAGATCCACGCGCTGCCCGGCGTCGTCAAGACGCAGACGATGGTCGCGTTCGAAGCGTTCTCGAGGCACGACCTCGAGTCGCTGTTCTCGATCGGTAGCTAGCGCACCGGGTGCCGGCGGGTCGCCACCGCGAGCTCGAGCGCGCGGGCAGCGAGCCCGGCGAGGGCGAACCCCGCGAGCGTCCGCCTGAGCGAGCCCGGCTCGGGCGCGGGGCACCGCGGCGAGTCGGTGAACCAGACCGTGCAGGTCTTGGCGTCGTAGCGCAACATGGTGCTCGTGATGATCGGCACGACCGCGGGTTTCTGAACGGTTGCGTGCTCGCTGCACTCGCCGTCGCGGCAGTGGTCGGCTGGGCGACGTTCCCGACCTATCCGCAGTACGACTCGCTGTACGCGTTCGTGTGGGCGCGCGAGATCCTCGACGGCGTCGTGCCGGGCTTCGACGCCTACCGCGCGCCGACCGAGCATCCGCTGCTGTTCCCGATCGCATTGCTGCTCGCGCCGCTCGGCGACGCCGGCCTGCGGATCTTCGTGCTCGTCGACGTCCTGTCGTTCGTGGCGCTCGTCGCCGCGGTGTGGCGGCTGGGGCGCGTGGCGGCGGGGCTGTTCGGCGCGTTCCTCGCCGGCGCGCTCATCGCGTCGCGGCTGAACCTCCCGCTGCTCGCCGCGATCGGCTTCCTCGACATCCCGTACTGCGCGCTCGTCGCTTGGGCGACCGTGCTCGAGGTGGAGCACCCGCGGCGCGGACGCGCGGTCTTCGTCCTGCTCGCACTGGCCGGGACGCTGCGGCCCGAGGCGTGGCTGCTCGCCGGGCTCTACGCGATCCGCATGGGCTGGCACGCGACGTGGGCGCAGCGGGCGCGGTACGTGGCACTCGCCGCGATCGCGCCGCTCGTGTGGTCGCTCGTCGACCTCGTGGTCACCGGCGACCCGCTGTTCTCGCTGCTGCACACCGATGGTCTCGCGCTCGAGCTTCAGCGCCAGCGGCCGCTCGAGACGCTCCCGTGGCTGTCGGTTCGGCTCATGGCCGAGATCCTGAAGTGGCCGGTGCTGGCGCTGGCCGTCCTCGGGCTGGTGCTCGCCCTGCGTCAGCGGCGCACCGACCTGACCGTCCTCGCCGCGCTGATCCCGGTCACGGTGTTCACGTACTTCGTCATCGCCAGCGGCGGCCTGCCGACCGTGTACCGGTACCTGCTCGTCGCCGCGATCGCCCTCGCGGTCTTCGCGGCGTACGCGCTCGCCGGCTGGACCACGGTGGACCGCTCATCGCCGTGGCGGGCGCGGTGGGCGGCCGCGTCGGCGGTGCTCCTGCTCGGCGGTGCCGGCTTCACCGTGCTGAACACCTCACCGAAGAAGGTCGTGTCCGAGCTCGAGCGGCGCGAGCGGATCCGCGACGACCTTCGCGACCTTCTGTCGCGGGAGGAGTTCAAGCGAGTGGCCGCCTGCGGCCCGATCACCGTGCCGAACCACAAGCTCATCCCCGAGATCCGTTGGCTGCTCGACCTGCCCGAGCCGCGCGTCCGCGCCCGCTCGGACCGGTCGCTCGGCGTGCAGCGCTCCGGCGCGGCGATCGTGATCGAGCGGCGGATCGAGCGCCGCCCGGCGCTCGACATCGGCGAGGTCCCGCGCGACGGTGGCCGGGCCATCCAGCAGCCGCCGCCGGGCTTCGAGCTGCTCGCCGGCAACCGCTCGTTCGCCGTCTACGGGGCGTGCCGCTGATGTGCGGGATCTCCGGCGAGCTGCGGTTCGACGGTGCCGCGGCGGCGCGCGAGGCGCTCGAGGCGATGAGCGCGGCGATGGTCCACCGCGGGCCCGACGGTGCGGGGATGCTCCTCGACGGTGAGCTCGGCGTGGCCGCGCGGCGCCTGGCGATCGTCGACGTCGCTCACGGGGACCAGCCGATCGGCAACGAGGACGGCACCGTCCACGCGGTCCTGAACGGCGAGCTCTACGACACGCCGCCGCTCGGCTCCGGGCACCGCCTCGCGACGCGCTGCGACACCGAGCTGCTCGTGCACCTCTACGAGGAGCGCGGCCTCGCGTTCGTCTCGGAGCTGCGCGGCATGTTCGCGTTCGCGATCTGGGACGCCCGCCGGCGCCGGCTCGTGCTCGCGCGCGACCGGTTCGGGATCAAGCCGCTCGTGTACGCGCAGGACGGCGACCGCCTCGCGTTCGCGTCGGAGCTGAAGGCGCTCCTGACGCGCGCCGACGTCCCGCGCGACCTCGACCTCGACGCGCTCGAGCAGTACCTCGCGTTCAACGCGGTGATGTCGCCGCGGACGATGCTCTCGGCAGTGAGGAAGCTCCCGCCCGGGCACCTGCTGATCGCCGAGCACGGCGCGGTCCGCGTGGAGCGCTACGCCAGCTCGAGCTCCTTCCTGACTGAGCAGTTGCTCTCGTCTGGCGCGCCGCCGACGAACAACGACGTCAGTCAGGCAGTCAGTGCATCTGTGGCGGCGCACCTGTCGGGCGATGTGCCGGTCGGGCTGCTGCTCTCGGGTGGTCTGGACTCCGGCCTGCTGTGCGCGTTCGCGTCTCGGTACGGACCGCTGAAGACGTTCACCGCGGGGTTCGACCATCCCTCGTTCGACGAGCTCGCGGGCGCTCGGTCGATCGCGCGGCGGTACGGGACCGAGCATCACGAGGTGCGCGTCACCGCGCAGGACGCCGAAGAGCTGCTGCCGGTGATCGCGCGTGACTTCGACGAGCCCCGCGGCGACGCGACCGCGCTGCCGTACTGGCTCGTCGCGCGCCTGGCGAGCGGCTCGGTCAAGGCGGCGGCCGCGGGGGAGGGGGCCGACGAGCTGTTCGGCGGCTACCAGACCTACGCGGCGGACCGGCTCGGCCCGCGGGCCGCGCGCGCGGCGGCACTGGTCGCGCCGCTCGTCGCGCGGGCGGTGCCCTCGTCGTCGGGACGGCTGCCGCTCGACTTCCGCCTGCGCCGGCTCGCCCGCGGCGCCGGCCTCGGTCCGCTCGAGCGCCACCACGCGTGGAAGGAGCTCTTCTCCGCCGACGAGCGAGCGCGCCTGCTGACGGAGCGCGGCGGGGCCGACCCGCTCGACGCGTATCGGGCGATCCACGCCGAGACCGCGGGCGCCGAGCCGCTGGCGCGCCTCCAGCACCTCGACCTCGCGACGTTCGTCGCCGACGACCTCCTGCTCCAGGCCGACCGCGCGGGGATGGCGCACGGGGTCGAGATCCGCGTGCCGTACCTCGACCCGGCGGTCGCGCGGCTCGCGTTCTCACTGCGGGCCGACGCGCGCGTTCGCGGCCTGCAGACCAAGCGGGCCCTGCGCGCGGCGGCCGAGCGGCACCTGCCGCCGGAGATCGTCCGCGGGCCCAAGCGCGGCTTCGTCGCGCCGGCCGCGGCGTGGCTGCGCGGTCCGCTCGAGCCGTTCGCGCGCGAGGCGCTCTCGCCGGCGGTCCTGCGCCGCCAGGGCCTCGTCCGCCCGGAGGCGGTGACCGCGCTGCTCGACCGGCACGCGTCGCGCCGCGAGGACCTCAGCCGCCCGCTCTGGGCGCTGCTCGCCCTGACCCTGTGGCACGACGTGGTCCTGACCGCTCCGCCCGCCCCTTCCGTCCGACAGCCCGTCCTGAGAGGGTTCTGACCCGTGAAGCGCATCGTCCTCGTCTTCGCTCTGCTCGCCGCGTGGCTCGCGGTGCCCCCGGCCGCGCTCGCGCAGGACTCCGAGGCCCCTCCCGGCGCCGAGAAGCACTGGCTTCCCGACGAGGGGTGGGTGAACCTCCTGTGGCTCCCGTACGACGAGCAGCGCCTGTACGACCTGCTCGGCATGTCGCGCGGCGAGGTGTTCCGCTGGGTGCGGATCGACGCCGACCACACGCTCGCGCAGCTCGGCCGGCGCAAGGGCCTCACCGCTGACCGCCTGGCGCGGGCGCTCGTCGCCCCGCGCCGCAAGAGCGTGTCGGCCGCGACGCACCGCACGCTCGTGCGCTCGGCGCGGCGGACGCTCACGCAGGGGCACCTCGCTCAGCACTTCCTGTTCCACGCGCTGCATCAGACCGCGATCCCCGAGCGCGCGACGCGCATCTTCGGCCCGCGGCGCCAGCTCGACTACCTGCGCCTGCGGCGCGCCGAGGTCAGCCCGATCCAGATCGGCGACCTGTTCGGGCGCAGCCGCGTCGACCTCTACCGCGGCACGTCGCGGGCGCTCAAGCAGGCCGCCGCGCGGGGGATCGCACGGGGCTACCTGACCCGGGCGCAGGCGCGGCTCCTGCTCGAGCGCCAGCTGCGCCAGCTCCCGCGCTGGCTCGGCCAGCGCCGTTACAACGGACCGTCGGGCGGGCTCAACCGCCCGGACCTGCCGCCGGGCGACGTGGCCAAGCGCCCGAGCGTCAGCGCCGACGGCGCCACGGTCACCTGGGACGCGTACCGGTCGGACGTGTCGCTGGCCGAGCGCCTCGGCGAGATCCACGTGCGCGGCACCGCGCTGAGCGGCGGCGACCCGTTCGCCGTCTCGCCGCCGCGCCCGTCGGGCAAGCGCCCGCACGCCGCCTACAACTCCGTGCTGAGCGCCGACGGCCGCGTCGCCGCGTTCGAGACCGCCGAGTCGACGTTCCCGCTGGCCAAGCGCGTGGGGCAGATGTCGATCATGGTCCGCGAGATCGGCCGTCGCGGCCTCGAGCGGGTCAGCCATCTGGGGCGGCCGAAGGGCGCGCCGACCCGCACCGCGTTCAACCCGTCGATCTCCTCCGACGGGCGGGTCGTCGCGTTCGAGGCGACCGACAGTGGCCGCAAGGGTGCGGCGTCGCGCAACGGGCTGTGGACGTACGACCGCGAGACGAAGGCCGAGACGCTGATCGCGCAGCTGCCGGCGTCGAGCGCCGCGTTCCTCCCGCGCATGGCCGGCGACGGCGGCTCGGTCGCCTACACGCAGTCCGCGCCCGACGGACGGACCCAGCTGTGGCTGCGGCGCCTCGGCGTCCGCGCTCCGCCGCCGGTGCTCGTCTCGCGGGCCAGCGGGGCGGAGGGCGCTTCTGCCGACAGCGACGCCTACGAGCCCGCCCCGTCGCACGACGGGCAGGTCGTCGCGTTCACCTCGCGGGCGACGAACCTCGGGGGTGGCAGGAGCTCGAAGGTGTTCGTGCGGGATCTGAACGCCGGGACGACCCGGCTCGTGTCGGGTGGCATCCCCGGCGACGCGATCGAGCCGTCGATCTCGGCCGACGGCCGGTTCGTGGCGTTCGTCGCGCGGGCGCGCTTCCGTGGCGGGTCGATCACGCGCCTGCGGTCGCGGGTGTGGCTGCACGACCGGGTCACCGGCAGGACGACGCTCGTCAGCCGCCGCGGCGGCAAGGACGGCCGCGCGGCCGACGGCTACGCGTCGGAGCCGGCGGTCAGCGGCGACGGTCGCGTCGTCGCGTTCACGTCGACCGCGGGCAATCTCTCGAGAGCGAAGCCGCGCGGCCTGGCCGGCGTCTTCGTCCGCGACGTCGGCGCGGGCACGACCCATCTCGTGAGCGAGCACGGCTCCGGCCGGCGCCCGACCGCGCGCGCGGCATCCGCGCCGGGGTCGTTCCTCTGCCGGTTGTAAGCCCACGCTTACATACACCTAGGCGGGGGCTTACAACCGAGGAAGGCAAAGCCAGAGCGCGCGCCGCGGATAGCCTGACGCGCGGTGTCTCCGCTCCCCGTCCAGCGCGAGTTCGGCCCCACGCTGCCGCAGCTCGTCCCGTCGCGCGTGCTCGCCGCGCTCGCGGTCGCCGGCGCGGTCCTCGTCGCGCTCGTCCTGCTGTCCGGCGCGGGGGAGAGCGACGAGACGCCGGTCGTGGTCCGCGAGCCGGTCGCGTTCAACCTGCGGTACGGCCCCGCGCTCGAGCGCGTCGAGGCCATGCCGGGCGAGCAGCTGCGCCTGCGCGGCCGCGCGCAGTCGCTGACGGTCAAGAGCTTGTTCCTGCCGGCCTACCGCGGCGAGACCGGCGGCGTGCTCCCCGCGTTCGCCGAGCGCGCGATCAAGGACCTCGGCGCGCGGTACGACGACTTCGACCTCGCCGACGAGGGGCGCGTCCGCATCAACGAGGCGCCCGGCTACGGCATCGGCTTCCGCGCGCGGGTCGACGGCAAGCGCGTCTGGGGCCGCTACGTCATGCTCGTGCCGGACGTGCCCGGCGTCCGCAAGGGCGTCGCGATCGAGATGGTCGCCGGCCGTCCCTCGGGCGTGTCCAACGCCACCGAGGTCGGCAACGTCGGGCAGATCAAGCTGCCGTACCGCTCGTTCCGCTTCGGCACCGAGGCGCCGTAGCGCCGCTACGCGATCCGGTCGCCGATCTCGGCGTCCGGCTCGGGGGTGAGGAGCAGGACGGTGTCGCCGCGCATCGAGCCGAGGACGAGCACCTCCGAGCGCACCGGCCCGATCTGGCGCGGCGGGAAGTTCACGACGGCCACGACGAGCCGGCCCTCGAGCGCCTCCCGCGGGTAGTTCGTGACCTGCGCGCTGGAGCGCTTGACGCCGATGTCGGGCCCGAAGTCGACGCGCAGCTTCCAGGCCGGCCGGCGCGCCTCGGGGAAGTCCTCGACCTCGACGATCCGCCCGACGCGCATGTCGACCTCGAAGAAGTGGTCCGGGGTGATCTCGCCCATGGCCGGGACTCTATGTCGTCGCGTCGGTGCCGATGACCTGATTCGTGGGCGTTCGCATCCTGCTCGGCATCACCCTGGTCTCGCTGCTCGTCGTGCTCGGGTCCTCGGTCTACGCCGACGAGGAGCAGTCGTGGGACATCCCGACCGTGCCTCTGTGGGACTCCGAGGCGCGGACGACCCAGGACGAGCACGTCGGGTTCCGGTTCGCCGACGAGGATGGGCGGGTGCGCGCGTTCAGAGTGAGCGTGCGAGGCACGTGCGACTGGGGCGAGGAGCTCCTTCGTCGCTGGGGTGCACACGACACCGGGAAGGGCGCGCGCTGGGTCCTCCGCGGCGACCGCCTCCGCGTCGGTGGGGAGTACACGACCGCCGCCGGCGGCTGGACCGATCGCACCGAGTTCACGATGGACGCGCGGGTGAGGAAGAGGTCGATCGACGGGACGGTCTCGATGGACGAGACGTTCACGGGTCCGGCCGGTGAGGTCACGCGCTGCCACGCGCGCCACGTCGGCTTCAGCGTGCCGCGCGACTGACGAGCGACGCGAACCGCGCTGCGTCGACGTTGCCGCCGCTGAGCGTCACGCCGACCCGCCTGCCCTCCGCGTCGACCTGACCGCTGAGCAGCGCCGCCAGCGCGCTCGCCCCGCTGGGCTCGACCACGGTCTTCACGCGCTCGAAGAGGAACGTCATCGCGTCGACGATCGCGTCGTCGGGGACCCCGACGACCATGTCGACGTGCTCGGCGATGAGCGCGTGGTTGCGGCGCCCGATCGAGGCGGTCTGCTGCCCGTCGGCGATCGTTCGCGCCACCGGCACCTTGACCGGCTCGCCCGCCTCGAGCGCGCGCCGCGCCGCCGGCCGCTCGGCCGGCTCGACGCCGACGACGGCGAGGTTCGGGTTGAGCGCCTTGGCGGTCAGCGAGCAGCCGGCGATGAGGCCACCGCCGCCGAGGCAGACGAGCAGCACGTCGAGGTCGCCCGCGTCCTCGAGCAGCTCGAGCGCGACGGTCCCCTGGCCCGCGATCACGTGCGGGTCGTCGTAGGCGTGCAGCACGGGGAGCCCGCGTTCCTCGGCGACCTGCGCGGTCAGTTCCTCGCGGTCGGTGGTGTAGCGGTCGAACGTGACGACCTCGGCACCGTAGCCCTCGGTCGCCGCACGTTTGTTGGCGGGCGCGTCCTCGGGCATGAGCACCACCGCGGTGGTGCCGTGCAGGCGGGCGGCGAGCGCGACGGCCTGCGCGTGGTTGCCGGAGGAGGTGGTCAGCAC
>CADCVT010000106.1 GCA_902806215.1 uncultured Solirubrobacteraceae bacterium
CGACAAGGACGTCATCAAGGTCAACATGATCACGCTGACCGGCACGAGCGGTGTGGGCACGTCCTACGCGCAGCTCTCGACGACGGCGCTCGGCGTGAGCGATCTCGAGGAGATCGACACGGCGATCAACAACGTCGCTTCGTTCCGCGCGCAGCTCGGCGCGGTCTCGAACCGTCTGGAGCACAGCCTCCAGGCCGCCGGTGCGTACCAGGAGAACCTGGTCGCCGCCGAGTCGCGCATCCGCGACGTGGACATGGCGCAGGAGATGGTGCGCTACACGAAGTTCTCGATCCTCGCGCAGGCCGGCCAGGCGATGCTCGCCCAGGCCAACCAGGCCCCGCAGTCGGTCCTTCAGCTCCTTCAGTAGTAGGAGCCGAGTACCCGGAGACGTTCGGCGGGCGGCCCTCGGGTCGCCCGCCCTTCGTTAAAGGCTTCCGGTCTGCGGTCGACCAACCGGTCGAATGAGCGTGGAAGCCGCCATCGCCCGGATCGGTCAGATCAACGGGATGCTCGCCCCGCCGAAGGCACCGACCTCGGCGACGACGGGTGGTGCCCAGTTCGACGCCGCCCTGGCGTCGGCGACGAGCGGTGGCCCGATGGCGACGGCGGCGATGGCCACGCCGGTCGGCGCGGCCGCGCCGATGGGGATGGCGCCCGCCGCGGGAGGCGGCGCCGGCGCGCGTGCGCTGGCCGCCGTGCAGGCCGAGGCCGGACAGGCCGAGCAGCCGCCCGGCTCCAACGACTCGCCTCGCATCGCTCAGTACCGCCAGGCCACCGCCGGCAGCGGCGTCGGCCCGTGGTGCGCCTACTTCGTCTCGTGGGCCGCGCAGCAGGCCGGCGCGCCGATCGGCGAGCAGGGCCAGGGCATGGGCGCGACGATCGCCGTCGAGGAGTGGGGCAAGCGGACCGGCCGCGCGCTCCCGCCCGGACAGCCGCCCCAGCCCGGCGATCTCATCGTCTGGGGCTCGCGCCACATCGGCATGGTCGAGTCCGTCGGGCCCGACGGCACGATCAACACGATCGAGGGCAACTCCTCGGACTCCGTCGCGCGCCGCTCCTACGGCCCGGACGGCGGCGGGGCGACCTCCTACATCCGCCTCGGCTAGCCGGTCTCGGCGACGCGTCCGACCCGGCGCGTGCCGGGGTGGTGCGCGCCCAGGATCGCGGCGGCGGCATCGGCCTGCTCGGCCGGCACGACCGCGGCGAAGCCCATGCCCATGTTGAAGACGCGGCGCATCTCGTCGTCGCTCACGTCGCCGAGCCGCTGCACGAGCCCGAAGACCGGCGGCACGTCGAGCGGGTCCTCCATGCGGTACTCCACGTCGTCGCGCAGGCGCTTGAGGTTGTCGAGCCCGCCGCCGGTGATGTGCGCGAGCCCGTGCACGTCGACGTTGTCGGAGCGCAGCAGCTCGAGCACCGCGCGCACGTAGATCAGCGTCGGCTCGAGCAGGACGTCGGCGACGGTCTGGCCGCCGAGCTCGGCCGGCGTGTCGTCGTAGTCGAGCTCGCGCAGCGCGTGGCGCGCGAGCGTGTAGCCGTTGGAGTGCAGGCCGCTCGACGGGACGCCGACGATCGCGTCGCCGGGGGACACGGCCTTGCCGGTGACGATCGCGTCGAGCTGGACGGTCCCGATGACGCTCGCGCACAGGTCGAAGCCGTGCGGCGACGGGTGGCCCTTGATGAGCTCGGGGAGCACGGCGAGCTCGCCGCCGGGCACCTCGCAGCCGGCCGACTGCGCGCCGACGGCGATGCCGCGGGCGATCTGCGCGAGGCGGTCGGGGTCGGGCTCCTCGACGGCGAGGTAGTCGACGAGCGCGATCGGCTCGGCGCCGACGCAGATGACGTCGTTGACGTTCATCGCGACGCAGTCGATCCCGACGGTGTCGAGGCGGCTGGTCTGCTCGGCGACGACGAGCTTCGAGCCGACGCCGTCGGTCGCGAACGCGATGCCGAGCGTGTCGCTGACCTTCAGCACGCTCGCGTAGTGGCCGGGCAGCGGGACCTGCCTCGACGGGACCTCGATCGACCCCAGCGCGCCGACGATCGCGCCGACGGCCGCGTCGGAGCGGTCGATGTCGACCCCGGCGGCTGCGTACGCGTCAGACACGGTCGGCGCTCCTGTCGTCCATCCGCAGCACGCTAGCGGCCAGGGCGGCTCGGTACAGGGCGAACGGCCAGAGCGGGGGAGCCCCGACGACCCGCAGCGCGGCGCGCGTCCCCAGGAACGACCCGGCCGCCGACACCGCCAGCGGCACGAGCGGCCCACCGCGCCGGACGACCCGCCAGCCCTTCAACGCGACCGCACCCGCGAGCACGGGCTTCGACGCCTCCCGCGACAGCGCATGGGCGTCGGCCCGGGAGAACCCGAGCGCCCGAAGCGCCGTCAACGCCGCCCCGTGCCTCGACACGCCCGGCACCAGCGCCACTGCCTGAGCCAGACCGACCACTCCAGCGGAAAACCATCCGGGGACTGTCCCCGACCCGCGGAATCCTCGGCGGGGACTGTCCCCGACCCATGGAATCGAAGGCGGGGACTGTCCCCGACCCATGGAATCCGCGATCGCCATGGCGATCCCTCCCGCGACCAGGCCGAAGGCGGTGGAGCGGGGGCCGAGGTGCTCGATCCGGCGCTCGAAGAGGGCGCCGGCTATCGCGGCGGGGACCGTCGCGGTGACGAGCCACAGGCGGGGGCGGGGGAGGCCGAGCGCGAGGAGCGTCCCGGCGTGGACGGCGACCTCGAGCTCCTTGCGCCCCCCGGGGTCGAGGTCGCGCAGCAGCAGGCCGACGTGGGCCGAGGACGAGATGGGCAGCAGCTCCGCCGGCCCGTGGAGGAGCGAGACCGCGAAGAGGCTACGAAGCCGCATCGGCGGCGGGCTCGCCCGGCCGCCCACCGCGATTGCGCCGGTTCTTGACGATCAGGTACACGACGCCGCCGACGATGATGGCCGCGACCGCGTAGTCGAAGTAGTGCAGCGAGTCCTTCCAGTCGTCCCAGTTGTCGCCGGCCTGCTTGCCGATCCACGTCAGCAGGAAGACCCACGGCAGGCAGCCGAGGAACGTGAGGATCGAGAACCGCCAGAACGGCATCCGCGCCACGCCCGCGGGCAGCGAGATGAACGTCCGGATGATCGGCAGCATGCGCGTGAAGAACACGGTCGCGTCGCCGTGCTTCTCGAACCAGCGGTCGGCCCACTGCAGGTACGACGGCTTGATGTGGAGCTTCTTGCCGTGCTTCTCGAGGATGTCGACGCGGCCGTAGTAGCCGACGCCGTAGGCGATCCACGATCCGACGAGGTTCGCGAACGACCCGACCAGCGTCGCGGCGAGCAGCGAGTACTCGCCCTCGGCGACGCGGAAGCCGGCGAACAGCATCGTCGCCTCCGAGGGCACGGGAATGCACGCGCTCTCGAGGAGCATGAGCACGAAGACGCCCCACAGGCCGATCGCATCGACGACGTCAACGGCGAGGTTGACGATGGGGTCCGTCAAGGAAGCCAGGACGAACACGGCGGGGGAGATTAGCGTCCCCCCGAGTAGCCTCGGCCGCGTACGTGCCCGTTCCCCTGTTCGACACCCAGACGCCGCTCGCTCCTCTGCGCGACGAGCTGCGCGCCGCGATCGAGCGCGTCGTCGACGGCGGGCGGTTCATCCTCGGCCCCGAGGTCGAGGCGTTCGAGCGGGAGTTCGCGACCTACCTGGACGTCGATCACGCGGTCGGCGTCGCCAACGGCACCGAGGCGATCACGATCGCCCTGCGCGCGCTCGGCGTCGGCCCCGGCGACGAGGTGATCGTGCCCAGCTTCACCTTCTACGCGAGCGCGGAGGCGATCCCTCCGACGGGCGCCACGCCGGTGTTCTGCGACGTCGACCCCGAGACGTTCATGGTCACGCCGGAGACCGTCCGCGCCGCGATGACGCCGAAGACGAAGGTGGCGATCGTCGTCCACCTGTTCGGCAACCTGGCCCCGGTCGAGGAGGTCGAGGCGCTCGGCATCCCGGTCCTCGAGGACGCCGCGCAGGCCGCGGGCGCGCGCGCAGCCGACGGCCGCCGCGCGGGAACGCTGGGCAGCGCGGCGACGTTCAGCTTCTACCCGACGAAGAACCTCGGCGCCTTCGGCGACGGGGGCGCGATCACCACGCCGTACCCCGACGTGGCCGAGCGGGTCCGGACGCTGCGCTTCCACGGCTCGCGCGACAAGGTCACCTACGAGGAGGTCGGCTACAACAGCCGCCTCGATGAGCTCCAGGCGGCCATCCTGCGCGTGCAGCTACCGCACCTCGACGGCTGGTGCGACGGACGTCGCGCGGGGGCACGTGCGTACGAGGGGGCCGGGCTCGGCGAGCTCGTCGGCCTCCCCGTCCCGACGCCTGGCAGCAGTCCGGCGTGGCACCTGTACGTCATCCGCGACGACGACGCGGCGCACCTCGAGACCGCCCTGCGTGCCGCCGGAGTCGAGTGCCGCGGCTACTACCGCACCCCGGTCCATCGCCAGGCCGCGATGGCGCCGTACGCGCCGCAGCACGACCTCCGCGGCACCGACGAGGCTGCGCGGACGCACCTCGCCGTGCCGATCTACCCGACGTTCTCCGAGGCGCAGGCGACCGAGGTCGTCCGCGCCGTGAAGGCGGCGGGTTAGGGTCAGCGCGGAGAATCCGCCCCAGGCGGATTCTCCAACGCCACGGCGAGCCCCCTGGGCGAGCTATGGCGCGGCGACGTGCGACTCGCCGGCCCGGACCGCGATGGTCCTGCCGGAGGAGAAGTCGGCCACGTCGACGATGCCCGAGCGCACGCGGACGACGGTCGCGTCGCAGCGGTCCTCGATGCTCCACTCGGTGCCGCGCACGGTCGCTGCCGCGTGGCGGCCGCGGGTGCGGAAGCGGCCCTTGCCGCTGCCCCACATCTCACGGACGCTCCTGCGGGCGGCGCGAGCGCCGCGCTTCTTGGCCGCGGCGCGTGCCTTGCCCTTCTTGAACCGGCGCGCGGGCAGGCTCGAGCAGGACTCGAAGTCGCCGTGCATCATGTCGAGCGTCACGACCTTGCCGCCGTCGCGCGGCTGGCTGACGCGGAACGTCGCGCCGCCGAACGAGGCGACCTGGTTCTGCACCACGCCCTGGGCGGGAGCGGTCTCGATCGCGACCGAGCCCTCGCGGGTGTCGAGGCGCGTGCCGACCGGCAGCGAGGCGCCCTGATCGAGCGGGATGAGCGCGCCGTCGCCGGGGCGCCGGACGAGCACGTCGCCCTTGGCCGGCTCGACGTTGAAGGTCTCGCCGGGGATCGGCGGAGCCGGCGGCGGCAGCTCGCCGGGCGCGGTGACCGTGACGGCCGGAACGGCGGTCGTCGTCTGCGTGACCGGGTCGGTCAGCGACGCGCCGACGGGCGGCAGCGGCGTCTCGGACGTCGTCGCGGGCGTGCCCGGGGCGACCTCGCCGGAGTCGGCGGGCTTGTCGTCGGCGACGGGCGGCGGCGGAGCGTCGGCGGGCGGCGCCAGGCGCTCGTTCGGGATGACCTCGCGCTGCTGCGACGCGCTCTTCCACTCGACCTTGGCCACCGCGCGCCGGATGCCGTCGAAGTACTCGACCTCGATGTCGTGCCTGCGCCCGGCGACGAGGTCGACCTGGGTGCTGTTCGTCTTGGTCGAGTGCATGAGCCAGTCGTCGAGGACGAGCTGACCGTCGATGTAGAGCCGGATGCCGTCATCGGAGGTGACCGAGAGCGTGTAGCGCTCCGTGTACCGCGGCGTCACGGTGCCGGTCCAGCGCACGGAGAACGTGTCCCCGACGCCGGGCACGGGCTCGGACAGACCCCAGTTGAAGTCGATCGTCGGATCGATCCGGGTGACCACCGGGGAGCCGGTGAGGTCGGTCGCGTCGAAGTACTCGGCCTTGAGGCCGGTGGCGGGGTCGGCACCGGTCGCGACAGAGCTGCCCCCGGCGAGGGCGAGGAGAGCGAGGCCGACGACGAGTCGCCTGGGACGAAGGTGCATGTGGTGTGCTTCGGCGCACGCGCGCTGCCTCGCAACCCCGCGTGGACAACCGTTTGGTGGAGGTTTGAAAGCAGGCCGAACGGTGCAGTGGTCGGCCGTTCCGGCGGAAAGCGCCGGTACCATGGCTCGGATGCGCCGACGGCTCGGATCCGCGGCCGTTCCCCTGCACCGTCATTCGCTCCCGCAGCTCGCGGTCGACGGGGTGCTGGTCGCGCTCGCCTACACGCTGGCCTACCGCCTGCGGTTCGACAACGTCTTCCCGCCCGACTACGAGCGGCTGTTCGAGCGCACCGTGCTTCCCGTCGTCGTCGGGTCGCTCGCCGTCTTCACGGTCTTCCGGCTCTACCAGAAGTGGTGGCGCTACTCGACGCTGCGCGATCTCGAGGCCGTCGTGTCGGCGTGCGTCATCGCCGTCCTGCTGCTCGCCGCGTACGTCGCGGCGTTCTCGCCGGTCGAGACGCCGTCGAGCCGCGGCAACATCGGGCTCAGCGTCCCGGCGTCCGTGCTGGCGCTGCACCTGCTGCTCTCGCTGGCGTTCCTGCTCGGCGCGCGGATGGTCGCGCGGACGTTCCACGAGCGGCGCCTGCAGGGCTTCCGGGCCCGCCGCGACGCGCGCGGCGTGATCATCGTCGGCGCCGGATCCGGCGGCAGCCTGCTCCTGCGCGAGATCCTGCTCAACCCGTCGCTCGGGCTGACCCCGCTCGGGTTCGTCGACGACGACCCCCGGCTGCGCGGCTCGCGCGTGGGCGGCGTGAAGGTGCTCGGCTCGACCGGCGACGACTTCCCGCGGATCCTCGACGAGGTCGAGCCCGAGGAGGTCCTCATCGCGATCCCCTCCGCGCCGGGCACGCTGCGCGGGCGCGTGTCCAAGGCGGCGCGCGAGCGCGGGATCCCGGTCCGGACGCTGCCGACCGTGTTCGAGCTGCTGAAGACCGGCGGTGAGCTCGTCCGCCAGGCCCGCGAGGTGCAGATCGAGGACCTCCTCGGCCGCGAGCAGGTGATCATGGAGGTCGACCGCGTCGGGGCCTACCTCAACGGCGAGGTCGTGCTCGTCACCGGCGCGGGCGGGTCGATCGGCTCGGAGCTGTGCCGCCAGATCGCGCGCGTCGCGCCGCGGCGGCTCATCCTGCTCGACCACGCCGAGGACAACCTCTTCGCGATCCAGCGCGAGCTCGAGCAGGACCGCAACGTCCACCCCTCCGTCCTCGCCGCGATGCTCGGCGACTGCAAGGAGGAGGAGCGGATGCGCGAGGTGTTCGCCGAGCACCGTCCGACCGTGGTCTTCCACGCCGCCGCGTACAAGCACGTCGGCCTCATGGAGCACAACCCGGTCGAAGCCGTGCGCAACAACGCGCAGGCGACGCGACTCATGGCGCGCGTCGCCGGGCAGAACGGCGTGAAGAACTTCGTCCTCGTCTCGACCGACAAGGCGGTCGCGCCGGCCACCGTCATGGGCGCCTCGAAGGCGCTGTCGGAGTTCGCCGTCGAGGCCGAGTCCCAGCGCTTCCCCGAGACGCGCTTCGCGACGGTCCGCTTCGGCAACGTGCTCGGCTCGTCGGGCTCGGTCGTGCCGATCTTCCGCCGCCAGATCGCCAAGGGCGGCCCGGTCACGGTCACCGACGAGAAGATGACCCGCTACTTCATGACGATCCCGGAGGCGGTGCAGCTCATCATCCGCTCGGGCTCGCTCGGGCAGGGCGGCGAGATCTTCGTGCTCGACATGGGCGATCCGGTCTCGATCATGCAGCTCGCGCACGACATGATCGAGCTGTCGGGGCTCAAGCCCAACGACGACATCGCGGTCGAGGTCGTCGGGCGCCGGCCGGGGGAGAAGCTGCACGAGGAGCTGTTCAACCCGTACGAGCGCTCGCAGCCGACGCCGGCGGAGAAGATCATGCGGGCCGAGCGCCAGCCGCTCGATCCGGTGGCCGTCGACCGCATGTTCGACGACATCGGGCTGCTGGTCCTCGAGGGCGACGCGGCGGGCCTCGCGGCGAAGGTCTCGGAGCTCGCGCAGGTGCATCAGCCTTCTGCCGTACGGGCGCCCACCTAGACTGCCGCGCTGATCTGTTGTGACCGAGCTCTCCGATTTCATCAAGGACTACGGCGGCTACGCCGGGGTCGCCTCCGTCCTGGGGCTCGCCGTGCTGTCGTTGCTCTACTTCGCCCAGGCGCGGGAGGTCAAGCGCCTGCGCGAGTGGGCCGGGCGCGCGCCCGAGCGGGCCGCCGAGCTCGAGCAGCGCGTCGCCGCCGACGCCACGCGCCGCACGATCACCCCGATGCCGCAGCGCACGCCGCCGCCGCGGCCCGGGCAGCCGCAGACCGTGGCTGCTCAGGGCGGAGCAGCGGTCAAGCCCGCGCCCGGCAACGGGCAGGCCCCGGGAGCCCCCGCCGTCGCCCCTGCGGCCGCGGGAGCCGCCGGAGC
>CADCVT010000107.1 GCA_902806215.1 uncultured Solirubrobacteraceae bacterium
TCAGCGCCATCGCCTCGTAGCCCAGGGCCACCGCGGCGTCCACCAGCTCGGCCGGCTGCGACGAGCCGTCCAGGAAGGAGAAGGCGGAGTGGGCGTGGAGCTCGACGTACGGCATGCGAACACATGTTCGCACGTTCGGAGGACGCCGTGGACGGACGGTCATGCCATCCCCACGCAGTCGAGCCTGCGGGTCCAGCCCATGCCGGGGTCGCGACCGTAGGCCTCGAGCAACCGGGCGTCGTGCGTCGCCTCGATCGTCTCGAGCGCGCCGAAGAGCCTGCGATCGCGCTTGGTCTTCGCGTCCGTCGCGTACAGGCGGACGTCGATGCGTCCGTGCTCGAGGAGATACCGGCCGAGCACCACGGCACGGGGCGCCCTCGGATCCTCGAGGAGCGCGCGCATGAGCCCGGCGGCGTGCGGGTCGGTCAGGTCGAGGCGCACGTCGGCCTCCAGGCGGTTGCCGCCCGTGGCCCTGCCCGGCCCGACGCGGACCGTCCCGTGCACGTCGAGCACGTTGCGCACGGTCAGCTCGAGCGGCCTGTCGCCGTCGAGCGTCACCTCGATCGCGACCTCGCGCCGGCCCTTGCCCGTCACGCCGGCGAGCGATGCGGACAGCGCGCCGCCGACCTCGCCGTCGCCCAGGAGCTCGAGCGTGCGGCGACCGCTCACGCGCTCGACGCGCACGCCGCCGGTGATCTGCGCGAGTCCTTCACCGTGCAGGCCGAGCGCCCGGAGCCCGCCGGCGACCTCGCCTCGCGCTCCGAACCGGACGAAGCGCTCGTCGGCGTCGCCCTCGTGGCCCGCACGCAGGAACCTCCCGACCTCGCCCACCGGCCGCCGGTCGCGGTCGAGCCGCTCCACGAGCCGGCGCGCCGTGGCGGCGTCGGGGACGACCCACGTCCGGCCGGCGCTGAGCCTCGCGCCGACCATGCCCCTCGCCGCGCCGGGCACCTTCTTCGACACCATCGCCTCGCCGTGGTCGGCCACGGTCACCGCGACCGTGCCGTCCGACCGCTCCTCGGTCAGCACGACGCGGCCGTCGGCGAGCCGCACGACGAACGCCTTGCCGCGTCGCTCCTTCGTGCGCGTGCCCGCCCGGATCGTGCACGCCCTCGGGCCGCGGTCGCCGAGGCAGTCGCCCCCCGACACGAGGCAGAACGCGCGCTCGACCTGGGCCGCCACCGCGCGTGGAACCGCCTCGGCGCCGGCGACCGCCGCGCCGAGCGCGAGGGCCACCGTGACCACCGCCACGACGGCGACGTACTCGAGGGATGCCTGGCCGCGTTGCATGGACGTGGAGCGTCCCGCGAGGCGACACACGCGATGATCGCGGTCTGTGACAACTCCGCGCAGCGATGGTCAAGACGTGCGCACCGAGGGCGAGCGGTGGACGCGCGAGCAGCTCGAGCGGCTGCTCGGCGCGCGCTTCACGCCGCGCGCGGTGACCGCGTTCCTCGTCGCGTCGCAGCGCCGGGCGAGCGACGTCCGCGCGGCACGGCCGGAGCTCGCGCGGCAGGCGCGCACGTGGACGGCGATCGGCGCGGTGGCGTACGTGGCCCGTGGCGCGCGAGCCACGGATCTCGGGTGGTGGGCGGCCACGGCGCTCATGCTCGACTGGCACCTCGGCATGGTCGAGACGCCGGAGGGCGAGCCGCGGCCGCTCGGCCCCGCGGACGCGATGACGCTCGCGCGCGCCTGGCTCGTGCCGGTCGCCGCGCACGACCCGACGCCGGTCGTCTGCGCGGTCGCCGGCCTGACCGACGTCCTCGACGGGCGCCTCGCCCGCGCGACCGCGAAGCCCACACGCGCCGGGCGCGACCTCGAGGGTCTCGTCGACTTCTGCTTCGCCGTCGCTGCGCTGCGCGGGCTGCGCCGCAGCGACC
The DNA here is from genome assembly GCA_902806215.1 of uncultured Solirubrobacteraceae bacterium. GTDB lineage: Bacteria > Actinomycetota > Thermoleophilia > Solirubrobacterales > Solirubrobacteraceae > CADCVT01. Next base: position 1,884 of record CADCVT010000107.1, read on the forward strand.
GGATCGGCCGCGGGGTCGTCGCCGCCGAGACGACGAGGACGACCGTCGGGTTCGCCTACGCGCTCGCCGCCTACTTCGGGCGCGCCGAGCGCCCCGACGACACGCTCCTGCACGCGGCCCGCGCGACGACCGTCGTGCGCGTCGCGGGGGTCGTCGCGGCGGCCTCGGGCCGCAGGAGGCTCGGCGAGGCGCTCGTCGCGGGAGGCTCCGCCTGGAGCCTCGTCAGCCTCGCGGCAGCCAGCCGAGCTTCGTCCCGCGGCCGAGCCGCGAGCCCTTGACGCGCAGGTAGCTGCGGCCGGTCTCCTCCTCGTCGGCGGCGACCATCCGCTCGAGCGCGATCGCCTGCGCGAGGCCGACGAGCGTGCAGCCGCCGGTGATCCGCAGCGCCGCGTCCCAGCCGGCGCGGTCGTTGATCTCGCCGAGCGCCACGAACGACGCGGCGAGACCGGTGACGATGACCGGCAGCTGCCACAGCGGCGTGGGCTCACCGCTGCCCTCCGCTCCAGGGACGAGCTCGGCGCTCTGATCGATCGACTTGCGGACCGAGCGCGGCCCGAAGTACCCGAGGAGCCCGACGACGACGGCGAGCTGGCCGATCGTGTTCCACGGCCAGCGCGTCGCCTGCTCGGTCTTGAAGGTCAGCA
>CADCVT010000108.1 GCA_902806215.1 uncultured Solirubrobacteraceae bacterium
CGAGTGGCCGTCGTCCGAACACGCGATCGAGCTCGGCTACGACCTGCTCGTCAACTACGCGAAGTCGGCGACGACGAAGACGCTCGTCGACACCACCCGGACGATCGTGATCCCGCTCGTCAACAAGGACGGCTTCAACGTCTCGCGCGAGGCGCGCGAGCTCAAGGGCGGCGTCTCGACCTACGCGGTCAACGACCACGCGATGAAGCGCAAGACCTGCTTCGGCGTCGAGGGCAACTGCGCGACCGTCACGCGTCTGGCCGGCATCGACCCCAACCGCAACTACGGCGGCAGCTGGGGCGCTCCCGGCGCGGGCATCCTCGCCCACGACGACACGTTCCGCGGCGACGAGCCGTGGCAGGCGCCGGAGGTCCAGAACGTCCGCGAGCTCGTCTCGAGCCGCCAGGTGGTCACGCTCATCACGAACCACACCTACGGCAACCTCCTGCTGCGCCCGCCGGGGCTCGTCTCCACGGGCCGGCCGGTCGACGAGCCGATGTACCGCGCGCTCGGCCAGGCGATGGCGGAGCGCAACAAGTACGCGAACCTCCCGTCCTACAGCCTGTACGACACGTCCGGCACGACCGAGGACTGGACGTACTACGCGACGGGCGGCTTCGGGTTCACGTACGAGATCGGGCCGGACGAGTTCCACCCGCCGTACAGCAAGGGCGTCATCGACGAGTTCCTCGGCCGCGGCGGGGCGGCGGGCGCCGGCTCGGGCGGCAACCGCGGGGCGTACTACGCGATCCTCCAGGCGACGGCCGACCCGGCGCAGCACTCGCGCCTGACCGGCACCGCTCCGGCGGGCTCGAAGCTCAGGCTCACGAAGACGATCCAGAACGAGACCGCACCGGTCATCGGCCAGAACGGCCAGCTCTCGCCGCCGCGCAAGTTCACGGACACGCTGACGAGCGAGCTGACGGTGCCGAAGGGCGGCACGTTCACCTGGAACGTGAACCCGTCGACGCGTCCGTCGGTGCAGGGCACGTACGGGCGCCAGCCGAACGGGCTGCCGCAGCACCCGAACATCCCGCTGTCGAACCCGCCCGGCTTCCCGCCGCCGAACCCGAACTCGACCTCGTACGAGACCACCTCGTTCACCGTCAGCAACACCGGCTACGACAACGGCCGCATGACGGTCCACGTCGAGTGGGCCAACGCCGCCGACGACTGGGACGTCCAGGTGTTCAAGAACGGCGTCATGGTCGGCTCGTCCGAGGCGTACGGCGACAACGACGAGGACGCGATCGTCGAGGATCCGGAGGCGGGCACCTACGTGGTGCGCGTCATCAACTGGGACGCGTCGGGCGACTGGGACGGCTCGAAGAGCTACGTCACGTTCGCGCCGCCGACGCCCGGCAACCCGCCGAGCGATCCCGACGGCGAGGAGTACACGATCACCTGCGGCACGAAGAGCAAGCAGGTCAAGGTCGACCGCGGGAAGACGGTCGCCATCGGCAACCCCTGCGCCTAGGCGCGCCGACGAGGCCGGCGTCTCCGCCGGCCTCGTCGAGGGAGGCGCTCGGGCTCGTCGGGGGCGCCGTCGTCGTCGCCCTCCTCGAGCTCGTCGACCTCCCAGACGTCGGCGCTGACGCCGTGGGGCACGTCGTCGGTCGTGACCGTCGTGATGGCCATCAGTCGGGGAGCGCGTCGTCGAGCGTGTCGGCGACGTCCTCGACGGTGGGCCGTCCAAGCGGGTCGGGGTCGAGCGCCGCGTCGATCACCGTCGTGACCTCGCGCGGTAGCGAGGGCATGAGCCGTGCGGCCGGCTCGGGCCGGCGCTCGAGCTGTTCGTAGCCGTCCTCGCGCGCGCCGAACGCGCGCTGGCCCGTCGCGACCTCGTAGAGGACGCAGCCCGCGCCCCACACGTCGGCGGGCGGGCCGACCTCGTCGCCGCGCGCCTGCTCGGGCGCCATGTACCGTCGGCTGCCGGTGCCCGCCCGGATCGGGCCCGGCGGGCGCGCGATGCTCAGGTCGATCAGCTTGGCCATCCCGCGGTCGATCACGACGTTCTGCGGCTTGAGGTCGAGGTGCACGATCCCGCGGCCGTGCAGGTAGTGCAGTGCCGAGCAGAGGTGCATGCCGAGGTGCGCGAGGTCGTGCAGCGACAGCGGCTTCGCGGCACGGGCGAGCGCGCGCCCGACCGTGTCGCCCGAGAGCGCCTCGAGGACGAGCACCGGGTCGGGCTCCTCGACGAGCTCGTACGCGCGCACGACGTGCGGGTGCGCGAGCGCGAGCAGCAGCCGTCCCTCGGAGAGCAGGCGCTCGCGCGCGTGCGCATCGGCGTTGCGGTCGGGACGCGGCACCTTCGCGACGCACCGGCAGTCGCGGCGGTCGGAGTGCACGTCGTAGACGTCGAGCAGGCGCGAGCGGTGCAGGTGCGCGACGACCTCGAGGTCATCGGTGACCCGGTCCCCCTCCGACAGCGCGGGCGGCTGCGCCGCCACCGTCATCCCGGCAGGACCTCCGGCTCGTGCTCGGGTGCGTGCAGCCGGTACAGCCCCGCGTAGGTCCCGCCCGACGCGACGAGCTCTGCGTGCGTGCCGCGCTCGACGACGCGGCCGTCCTCGAGCACGACGATCAGGTCGGCCTCGCGGACGGTCATGAGGCTGTGGGAGATGATCAGCGTCGAGCGCCCGCTCATCAGCCGGCGCATCGGCTCGAGCACCCGCCACGACGCCTCGGTGTCGAGGCCGGTCGTCGGCTCGTCGAGGATGAGGAACGGCGCGTCGCGGATCATCGCCCGCGCGATCGCGATGCGCTGGCGCTGCCCGCCCGACAGCCGCCGCCCCTTCTGCCCGACAGAGGTCGCGTAGCCGTCGGGCATCGCGACGATGAACTCGTGCGCGTCGGCGGCGCGCGCGGCGGCCTCGACCTCCTCGTCGGTCGCGTCGGGCCGGCCGTAGGCGATGTTCTCGCGGATCGTCGCGTCGAAGACGAGCGTCTCCTGGAGCAGCAGTGCGACGTTGTCGCGCAGCGACTCGAGCGTCAGCTCGCGCAGGTCCTGGCCGTCGATCCGGATCGCTCCGGCCCCGGGGTCGTAGAAGCGCAGCAGGAGCTTGACGAGCGTCGACTTGCCGGCGCCGCTGGCACCGACGAGCGCGACGGTCTGGCCCGGCTCGACCGCGAACGAGACGTCCTCGACCGCCGGCAGCTCATGCCCCGGGTAGGCGAAGGTGACCCCGTCGACCTCGATGTCGCCGCGAGCGCGCCCGAGGGTCTTCGTGCCGTCGCGCACCGCGGGCTCCTCGTCGAGGAACTCGATCAGCCGCTCGGCGCCCGCCGACGCGGAGTAGATCGAGTTCGTCAGCTGGATGAGCCCGCGGATCGGCCCGTACATGCGGCTCATGAACGTCATGAAGACGAGCAGCTCGCCGAGCGTCAGTCGGGCCTTCGTCAGGAGCCACACGCCGAAGCCCAGCACGCAGATCGCGCCCAGCAGCTCGATCATGCCGACGAGCGGCGAGAACAGCGCCCGGATGCGCGTGGACGCCATCGACGCCTCGAACGCCGCCCGGTTCTCGCGCTGGAAGCGCTCGAGCTCGGACCCCTGCCGGTTGTAGGCCTGCACGAGCGCGTTGTTGGCGAGGCTCTCCTCGGCGACGGCGATGGTCGAGCCGCTGCGCCGCCGGCGCTCGCGCGACGCCTCCTTGATGAGCTTCGCGCACCGCCGCGCGACCATGAAGATGAGCGGGGTGACGATGAGCGACACGAGCGCGAGGTCCCACCGGATGTAGAACAGCGCGCACGTGAAGAAGATGAGCCGCAGCACGTTCGAGATGAGGTCGGCGACGCCCGACAGCACGAAGCTCTCGATCGTCGAGACGTCGCCGGTCAGCCGGGCGAGCACGTCGCCCAGGCGCCGCCGGTCGAAGAAGCCGAGCGAGAGCCCGTGGAGGTGCCCGAAGAAGTGCGCGCGCAGGTCGAGCAGGAACCGGCCGGCGACCCACTCGGAGAGGTAGTCGTCGAAGAACCCCACGATGCCGGCCAGCAGCGTGAGGCCGAAGTAGGCGGCGGCGATCGGGATGAACGCGCTGAAGTCGCGCGGCACGAGCACGTCGTCGACGATGACCTTGAACATCCAGATCATCAGCGTCTCGATGGCCGGCGAGAGCGCGATGAAGAACAGCGACAGCGCCATCCACTTGCGGTACGGCTTCGTGAACGGCCAGAAGCGGCGGAAGATCTCGCGGATCGGAACAGGCGGCGCGGCGGCGACGATGTTCTCGCCGCCGGGTCCTGCCACGAGCAGGCCGCGGATGCGCTCCCTGATCTTCATCTGCGTGAACGGTCCCATCTTCCGGTGCTGAGACAAAACGGGCCCCGCCCGAAGGCGGGGCCCGGAGACCGACTACGTACGCAGTCGGTCGAAGCTGGCGGGGCTACTCGGCGTCGTCCTCGACCTCGAAGACGTCGATGCCGTCGGCCTCGCTCTCGGTGTCCTCCCAGTACTCCTCCTCGACCTCCTCGAAGTCCTCCTCGGCCGCACCGGCCGGAAGGAGCTCGTCGAGTCCGAAGAGCTGTCCGAAGTGGTTCCCGTTGTTGCCGCCACGCCTGCGCCTGCGGCGACGGCGCCTGCGCCTGCGACGGCGCCTGCGGCGCCGAAATGCGTCTGGCATCTCACTCCCGTTCCTTGGGTGGACGATGAGCCGCCGGTGTCTGCCTCGGCCCCGGCGAATGAGGCGTCTTCGAACCTACGCCTCTCGGCTCCTACGTCAAGCGATGATGCGCGCCACGACGCCGGATCGCCCTTGAAACCTGGGTATCGGGACAAAAGACTGGTACTCGTGACCCCTGTTCCTGGGGTATGCCGCAAGTGTGGGACGCGCGGAGCGTTCCTGCATGTGCCCGCCCTCCGAACCCCAGGCGCTGATGCTCCCCTCGTTCCCGCCCGTCCGCCCGTCCCGCCGCCTCCGCGCGGCGCTCGCCCTCGCCGTCGCCGTCGCCGTCGGCGCTCCCGCGTCGGCGCTCGCGCACCCGGGGCACCACGCGCACGCGGGGATGCCGGGCGTCTCGACGCCGTTCGACGTGCCGTTCCCGGCCATGGGGCCGAGCGCCGGGGGCTACACCTCCGACAACGTCGAGTTCGTCAAGAACTTCCCGCAGCACACCGACTCGGCGGGCGCGCGCAAGCTCGGCAGCTTCTTCTACATCACCACCGAGCGCGACCTCACGATCTACGACATCTCCAAGCCGGCCGATCCGGTCCAGGTCGGCAGGCTGACCTTCCCGGCGACGGCGGTCGGGACTCCGGTCTTCACCGAGGAGGACCCGGACACCAACGGCCGGATCCTGCTCGTCAGCAACAACGGCACCCTGCTCGTCATCGACGTCAGCGACAAGAAGGCGCCGAAGGTGCTCTCGGCGCTTGCCGGCGCGGACGACCACACCGTCTCGTGCATCATCGACTGCACCTGGGCGTACGGCTCGGAGGGGACGATCGTCGACCTCCGCAACCCGGCCAAGCCGCGGCTGTCGCCGAACGTCTGGAAGACCGACGAGAAGACCTTCCACGACGTCACCGAGGTCGAGCCCGGTCTCGTCGTGACCTCGTCGCAGCCGGTCAAGCTGCTCGACGCACGCGAGAACCCCGAGAAGCCGACGATCCTCAAGTCGTCCCCGCTGGAGCAGGGCCGCTTCAACCACGCCAACCTCTGGCCGCGCGACGGCAAGGACGACTTCCTCCTCGTCGGCGGCGAGGCGACCGGCCCGCAGTGCAGCGAGGACCCGAGCGCGACGTTCGAGACGTGGGACGCACGCGTGTTCGCCGAGACCGGGGTCAAGAAGAAGCTCGACGAGTTCCGCATCCAGCCCGGCGCGCCGACCAACGGCCGCGCCCCCGACTCGACCTACTGCGTGCACTGGTTCACCGAGCACCCGTACTACGAGAACGGCGGCCTCCTGGCGATCAGCTGGTACGAGCACGGCACGCACTTCCTGAAGATCGGGAACGACGGCAAGATCTCCGAGGTCGGCTTCTTCCTCGGCGGCGGCGGCCAGGCGTCGGCCGCCTACTGGATCGACGAGCGCACCGTGTACGTCGCCGACTACCTGCGCGGCCTCGACGTGCTGCGCTTCACCGGCGACATCGGCTCGCCGCCGTCGACGCCCGCCACCGACGGAGCCGGGCCGGTCGACGAGGAGCTGCGCAAGCGGCAGGAGCCCCCGCCGGAGCCCACGGCGCAGGCGTCGGCGGAGGCACCCGCTCCGGCAGCGACGCCGGCGACCGCCGAGACCCCCCGCGCCGCGGCCCCGGCCGAGACGTGCGTCAAGCCCGACGGCTTCCGCTCGACCGCGGCCAAGGGCCGGGGCGACGGCCTCGCGCTGACGTTCAGCCGCACCGCCTCGACCGCGGTGACCGTCGACGTGTTCCAGCAGTCCGTCGGGCGCCGCGTCGTCGGCGAGCGGCTCGTCGCGCGCTTCCCCGCGCGCAGCGGGGACGTGCGGTGGAACGGCAAGGCGAACCAGGGCGACCGCAAGGTCACCGACGGCTACTACTTCGTCCGCTACCGGACCCGGACGGCAACCGGCACCGACACGCGCCGGATCGCGCTGCGGCGCGTCGGCGGGCGCTGGACCACGCGCCCGGCGTTCTACCGCTCGGCGTCGTGCGACCTGCTGCGGAGCTTCAAGCTCGAGCGCCCGGTCTTCGGCGGCCGCTCGAACCGCGCGCTCGGCATCACCTACCAGGTGGAGCGCCCCGCCCGGGTGACCGTCACCGTCCTGCGCGGCACGCAGGTGGTCAAGCGGTTCGCCGCGCGCCAGTCCGAGGCGAAGCGCACCAACCGGCTGCGGTTCGACAGCGAGGGTCTGCCGGCCGGCGACTACCGCGTGCGCATCGAGGCCACGCGGGCCGGCGAGCGCGTCGCGGCGAGCACCGTGAGCCGGCGCCTCTAGGCTGCGGCGCATGCGCGCTGTCGTCTGCCACGCGGCCGAGCTCGAGGTCGTCGATCGGCCCGAGCCCACACCCGGGCCGGGCCAGGTGCGCCTCGAGGTGCTGCGCTGCGGCATCTGCGGCTCGGACCTCCACGCGCGCCACGGCATCGACGAGTGGGCCGACCTCGCCGAACGCACCGGCTACGACCGGTTCGGGCGCTCGGACCAGCAGGTCGTCTTCGGTCACGAGTTCTGCGGATCGGTCGCCGAGTACGGCCCGAAGACGAAGGGCGCCGTGCCGACGGGGACGCCGGTCGTCGCACTGCCGCTCATCCGGTACTCCGACGGCATCGACACCGTAGGCCTCTCGCAGCACGCGCCCGGCGCGTACGCCGAGCAGCTACTCGCGCAGGAGACGCTCATGCTGCCGGTGCCCAACGGCCTTGCGCCGGACGTGGCGGCGCTGACCGAGCCGATGGCGGTGGCGTGGCACGCGGTGCAGCGGGCGGAGATCAAGAAGCGTCAGGTCGCCGTCGTCATCGGCTGCGGGCCCGTCGGGCTCGGCGTCATCCTGATGCTCAAGGCCAAGGGCGTGCGCACCGTCGTCGCGAGCGACTTCTCCGCCGGCCGGCGCGCGCTCGCGCAGGCGTGCGGGGCCGACGTCGTCGTCGATCCCGGTGCCACCTCGCCGTGGGCCGCCGCCGACGCGAAGGGCCACGTCGTCAGCCTGTCGGCAGGCCTGGAGCTCGCCGTCGGCACGCTCGAGAAGCTCGACCGCCTGCCGGTCGACTGGTCGCACGTCTGGCGCGCGGCCGAGAGGCTCGGTGCCGGGCCGAAGCACCCCGTGGTCTTCGAGTGCGTCGGCGTCCCCGGCGTGATCGACTCGATCATCGACGGTGCGCCGCTCTTCTCCCGCGTCGTCGTCGTGGGCGTCTGCGTCGGGCCCGACCGCTTCACGCCGGCGATGGCGATCAACAAGGAGATCGACCTGCGGTTCGTGATCGGCTACACGCCGCTCGAGTTCCGCGACACGCTGCACATGCTCGCCGAGGGCGAGGTCGACCCGAGACCGCTCATCACCGGCGAGGTCGGGCTCGACGGGGTCGACGCGGCCTTCACGGCGCTCGGCGATCCCGAGCGGCACGCGAAGATCCTCGTCGACCCGCGTAGCTCGGCTGCCGAGCCGGTTCCTCCGCGGCGCTGAACGCGTAGTCGCCGAGGTCGAAGCGCGCGCTGCGCCACCGCGCCTCGAGCGTCGTCGAGGCGCGGAACGGGACGTCCCCGTTGGCGTCGAAGTAGTACGAGTTCGCGCTCCCGCAGGTCCCCTGGAAGAAGATCTGCCGGTGGCGGCGGCCGAGCATCTCGGCGAGGTACCGGTCGTTGGCCTCGCGCGTGACCTCGACCCGCGACGCGCCGACGCGCCGCGCGTGCTCGAGGCAGCGGACGATGTGCCGCGACTGGTTCTCGATGAGCGTGAAGTACGACGAGCCGTTGTAGCCGTAGGGGCCGAGGATCGAGAAGAGGTTCGGAAACCCGGGGACGCTGACCCCCTCGTACGCCTGGTAGCGGTGCTCGCCCCAGAACGCCTCGAGGTCGGCGCCGCCGCTGCCGCGTACCGGGAACGGCGGCATGTTGCCCTGCTCGAACACCTTGAAGCCGGTGGCGAGCACGAGCACGTCGAACGGTCCGCGGTCGCCGTCCGCGGTCCGGACGCGATCGCGGGCGACCTCCTCGATCGGCGCGGTCTCGAGCGCGACGTTCGCGCGGTTGAAGGTGCGCAGGTAGTCGTTCGAGAACCCGGGCCGCTTGCACCCGAGGCCGTAGCGCGGGGTGAGCTCGTCGCGCACGGCCGGGTCGTGGACCTGCTGACGCAGGTGCCAGTGCGCGAGGCGCTCGGTCGCGCGGACGACCGGCACCGTCGTGGAGTAGTGCGCGGCGACGGGGAACGTCAGCTCGATGTAGCTCTGCGACACCAGGCGCAGCGCCCGCCCGACGGCGGGCGCGCGCCGCAGCGCGGTGCGGAACGCGCCGGGGAGCGGGCCGTCGAGCTTCGGCAGGCACCAGATCGGCGTGCGCTGGAAGACGGTGAGCTGTTCGACGTCCGGCGCGATCGACGGCACGAGCTGCACCGCCGACGCACCGGTGCCGACGACTGCGACGCGCTTGCCGCGCAGGTCGGCCGTCCCGTCCCAGCGCGCGGTGTGCAGCGTCCGGCCGGCGAACGTCTCGACGCCGGGGATCTCGGGCGGCTTGGGCTGGTTGAGCACGCCCGTGGCCGAGATCACGTGCCGGGCACTGATGCCCGGGCCCTCGGCGGTCTCGAGGTGCCAGCGGTGCTCGTCGTCGTCCCAGGTCGCTCCGGTCACCGTCGCATCGAGCCGGATCCGCGACCGCAGCCCGAACCGGTCCACGCAGCGCTCGGCGTACGCCTTGAGCTCGCGGCCGGGCGCGTAGACCCGCGACCAGTCGGGCTGTTGCGCGTACGAGAACTGATAGCTGAACGACGGGATGTCGACCGCGACGCCCGGATAGGTGTTCCAGTGCCATGCGCCGCCGACGCCGTCGCCGCTCTCCAGCACGAGGAAGTCCCCGATGCCTGCGCGGTCGAGCGCGACTGCCGCGCCGATCCCGGAGAACCCCGCGCCGATGACGGCGACCTCGGTCTCGGTCTCGCTCACCTCCCGCATGATGTCGGCGGGCGTGTCTAGCGGACGCGCAGCGGGCGGAAGTTGCGCCGGCGGTCCTTGCGCTCGACGTTGCCCGTCACGTCGACGCCGCGCGAGAACAGCTTGTAGGAGCCGCGCGGCAGCCGGCGCCCGGGCCGCAGGCTCCACGTCGTCGTGCCGCGCGCCTGGAGGTAGCTCGTGCGCAGGCAGCTGCGCGCGGGGCCGAACGTGCCGTCGGCGCGCAGGAAGCGGCAGCGACGCCCGACGGCGCGCCCGACCGCGACCGACACGTTCGCCAGCCGGCCCTTCCGAGCG
>CADCVT010000109.1 GCA_902806215.1 uncultured Solirubrobacteraceae bacterium
GCCTCACGGGCGGCGGCGACGAGCGCGCTCGTGCGGTCGTCGAGCGGCCGGTCGCCGACCGCGACGACGTCGACGTTGGCGCCGTGCTGCTCCTCGACCTCGGCGGCGGCCTGCTCGAGCGCCGCGCGGAGGTTGCCCTCCTCCCCCTGCGTGCGGTCGAACAGCCAGCTGCGCAGCTCGCGCTCCTGTCGGCGCGCGAGCTGGGCGACGGCGCGCGGGTCGTCGGCGCGCTTCTGGACGAGCGCGAGCGTCTGCAGGACGCTGTCGTGCAGGTGCGCGGCGACCTCGGCGCGCTCCTGCGAGCGGATGCGCTCGGAGCGCTCCTGCGTCAGCGAGCGGGCCAGGCGGATGATCCACGGCGCGAAGATCACCGCGAGCGCGACCGCGACGACGATCGCCGCCAGCGCCACGTCGCGGGCGGCGGCCAGCGCGCCGGTGGCCTGGAGGAACACCAGGGCGGCCGCGATGACGAGCGCGACGCCGAGGCCGGTGCGCGAGACGACGGCGGCGGCCCACCCCGCGCGCTCCGCATCGGCGAACGTCCCGGAGTCCCCCGCCGGGGTCGTACTCACGGACGTTCGCGGCTCCGGTGGTGGAGGCGCCTCGCTCTGTGACGTGCGCCAGATGAGGACGCCGCCGGCAGCGATGAGCACGACCGGCCAGGTGATGGCGTCGGAGAACCAGGCGACCCCGCTCGCACGGACCGTGAGCAGGCCGGCGAGCACGAGGAACCCCGCGCCGAGCGAGACCTCGATCGTGCTGCGGCGGGTGAGCAGCCGGCGCCGGCGCGGCGCGGTGCCGTCGTCGGGCAGCAGCGCCCACCCCAGCGCGTACACCGGGATGCCGAAGCCGCCGGCGACCGTCGCGGCGATGAACGCGATGCGGATCCAGATCGCGTCGACGCCGAGGCGCCGCGCGATCCCCGAGCACACGCCGCCGAGGATCCCCTCCGACGGGCTGCGGCGCAGGGCCGGCTGGTGGGGGGCGGTCGCGGCGCTCATGCCACGCCACAGTGTCTCATCGGTCTCGGCCGAGCCCGAGCGCGAGCAGGATCACGCCGAGCGCCCCGAAGACGACCGGCGCGAGCCACTCGAAGTGCAGCTCGACCGCGCCGGTCGCGTCGGCCATCAGCACGCCGCCGAACGCCACCAGGGCGAGGCCGGCGACGAGCGACGGCAGGTCGGGGGTCCTACGCACCCACGCACCCGGAGTTGTCGCCGCGGTCGAGGTCGCGGTCGTCCCAGTTGCTGTCCGGGAGCTCTTCGTGGGCGATCTCGAGGTAGCCGAGCCCGACGTCGCCGTCGAGCACGATCCGCGGGGACCCCGCCTTCGCCTCGGGCATGAGGTCGACGTCGACGTCGAGGCCGCCGTTGCCGAGGTTGAACAGGTCGACCTGGCCCGCACCGACCTCCGCGCGCGTGCCCACGCAGACGCCCTCGTCGACGAGCACGAGCGCGTGGCCCATGCCGACGTCGATGTCGATCTCCCGCTGGTCGCGGCCGAGCTCGGCACCGCGCAGGTCGACGACGAGCTCGCCGATCCCGATCTCGTAGCGGTCACGGATCTCCGCGGTCGTTCCCGGGTTGTAGCGCTTCTCGCCGATCCCGCCGTCGAGCTCGATGCCGGCAGCGCCGACGAAGCCGGCGGGCAAGGCGATCGCGAGCGCGAGCGGGATGAGCCAGCGGACCGGCTTGACGAACGCGCCTGCGAGGACCGCGACGCCCGCGGCGATCACGAGGCCGGCGACGACCTCCTCACCGCCGGCGGCAGCGCCCCAGAACGCGCCGATCGAGACGACGCCCAGGACGGTCAGCACGCCGAGGCCGATCGCCGCCGCGCGCAGGATCGGGCCCGCCTCGCGCTCGGGCCAGCGACCCGTCGTGAGCCAGGCGACCACGAGGGCCAGGATGAGCAGGAAGGCCAGCGGGAAGATCAGTCCGCCGACGATGAAGGCGGGGACGACGACCAACGGGCCGATGACGACGATCAGCGCGACGGCGCCGATGACGACGAGCCAGCGGTTGCACTCGGGCGCGGCCGAGCCGACCTCGCCCTCGGTGGGGACGAGCAGCAGGGCCGCGAGGTAGAGCAGCGCTCCGGCCCCGCCGAAGAAGACGAGGACGATCGCGACGATGCGCGCGATCACCGGGTCGATGCCGAAGTACTGGGCGGCGCCGCCGCAGACGCCGCCGAGGACGCGGTCGCTGCGCGAGCGGGTCAGGCGCCTCGGTCCTCCGGTGGGCGAAGGCGGGGACGGTGGAGGCGCTGCGTCGCCGGTGAGCGGATCGCCGGAGGTCAGCGGCTGGGTCGGGTCTTCGGAAGGAGGGGTCGTGGACATGGGACGAGCATCCTCGCCGGGGCCCGATCCCACCATCGGGAATGGTCCCTAGGGGGTTCTGAGGGGGTCCTAGGGGTCGAGCGCGCGGCGGAGGTGGTCGACCGCCACCTCAGGGGCCTCGTCGGCCAGCGCGAGGCCGCCGGCGCGGCGCAGGAGCGCGCGCACGTCTTCACCCAGCCGGACGCTCACGGCCTCGGGCACCTCGACCGGCGGCGCGGCGACCTGGTCGGGCGGCGGGTTGTCCATCGCCGACATGACCGCCTCGCGCACCACGCCCGGGCCGAGGAGCGAGAGGATCTCGGCCGTCGTGCCCTCGCCGTCGCTCGAGATCGCCAGCGCGATGTGCTCGGTGCCGACCTCGTCGTTGCCCATGCTCATCGCCTCGCGCAGGGCGATGTCGAACAGGCGCCGCGTGCGCGGGTTCCACGGCACCTGGCCGTGGGTCGTGTGCTTGCCCTGCCCGACGAGCTCGACGATCCGCTCGCGGACGCGATCGGTCACGAGGCCGATCGACTCGAGCGCCTGGGCGGCGGTGCCGCCGTCGCCGCGCAGCAGCCCGAGCAGCACGTGCTCGGTGCCGACGGTCTTGTGCCCCAGCATGCGCGCCTCCTCCTGCGCGACGACGAGGACCTGGCGTGCGGACGGCGAGAAGCGCTCGAACATCAGCGGCAGTCTCGCACCGGAGAGCGGCGGGCGCTCAGCCCGCGACTTCGATCTTGGTGATCTTCAGCTGGCGCGCGGTGCCGTTGGGCAGCTGAACGTTGACCA
>CADCVT010000110.1 GCA_902806215.1 uncultured Solirubrobacteraceae bacterium
GGCGACGACCCGGGGTTCTAGGACGAGCCGGGGACCGACCTGGCCGCGGTCGCCGCCGGCCGGATCGCGGTGACTCCGCTGCACTTCGACCTCACGGACAAGGCGGGCATGGACGCGCTCGAGCTGCGCGACCTCTCGAGGCTGCTCCAGCCGGCCGCCGAAGAGGTGTAGGTGAGCGCGACGTCCGCGAAGCGGCGCGTCGAGGAGCTCCGCCGCCAGGTGGAGCACAACGCGCACCGCTACTACGTCCTCGACGACCCCGAGATCGGCGACGACGAGTACGACGCGCTCTTCCGCGAGCTCCAGGCGATCGAGGAGCAGCACCCAGCGCTGCGCACGTCGGACTCCCCGACGCAGAGCGTCGGCGGCGAGCCCGTCAGCGCGCTCGAGAAGGTCCGCCACGACGTGCCGATGCTCTCGCTGGCCAACGTCCGCGACGCCGACGAGCTGCGGGCGTGGATCCAGCGGATGCGCTCGCACCTGGCGCGGGAAGGGATCGAGGACCCGTCGTTCGCGTACGTGGCCGAACCCAAGATCGACGGGCTGGCGATCTCGCTGCGCTACGAGGACGGCGTGTTCGTCCGCGGCGCGACGCGCGGCAACGGCGAGGTCGGCGAGGACGTCACGCACAACCTGCGCACGATCGCCTCGCTGCCGAGGCGGATCGACGACGCGCCGCCGCTGCTCGAGGTGCGCGGCGAGGTCTACATGTCGCTGCCGGACTTCACCGCGCTCAACGAGCGGCGCGCGGAGGCGGGGCAGTCGACGTTCATGAACCCGCGCAACGCGGCCGCGGGCACGATCCGCCAGCTCGACCCCAAGCTCGCCGCGGAGCGCCCGCTGTCGCTGTGGGCGTACTCGATCGGGCAGATCGACGGCGTCCGGTTCTCCGCGCACTCCGAGGCGCTCGCGTGGCTGCGCGAGCGGGGGTTCCCGGTCAACGACGACATCGTGCGGCTGGACGACGAGGAGGAGGTCGTCCGGCAGTGCCTCGCGTGGCAGGAACGACGCAGCGCGCTCGAGTTCGAGATCGACGGCGTCGTGGTCAAGGTCGACGACCTCGAGCTGCAGCGGCGGCTCGGCTCGGTCGGGCGCGACCCGCGCTGGGCGGTCGCGTGGAAGTTCCCGCCGACGACGAAGGTCACGATGCTCCACCGGATCCTCTGGAACGTCGGCAAGTACGGCCAGCTGCATCCGTTCGCCGGGCTCGAGCCGGTCCACGTCGGCGGCGTCACGGTGAAGCTCGCCACGCTGCACAACGAGGAGGACCTGCGGCGCAAGGACATCCGCGAGGGCGACGAGGTCATCGTCACGCGCGCCGGCGACGTGATCCCGCAGGTGATCTCGCCCGCGCCGCACGCGGCCGAGCGCGAAGACCGCTCCCCGCCGCCCGCGCCGCCGGCGCTGTGCCCGTCGTGCGAGACGCCGACGGTCAAGCGCGAGGGCGAGGTCTTCACCCGCTGCCCGAACCGCCAGTGCCCGTCGCGCCGTTGGCAGCTGCTCAAGCACTTCGCGTCGGAGGGCGCGATGGACATCGAGGGGCTGGGCGAGAAGCAGGTCGGCCAGCTCCAGCGCGCGGGGCTCGTGACGACCGCGGGCGACTTCTACCGCCTGACCGCCGAGCAGCTCATGGGGGTCGAGCGGATGGGCAAGATCAGCGCCGAGCGCCTGGTCGAGCGGATCGCCAAGTCGAAGGACGTGCCGTTCGGCCGCGTGCTGTTCGGCATGGGGATCGAGGGCGTCGGTTACGTCACCGGGCGCAACCTCGCGCAGCGCTTTCGCGCGATCGACGCGCTCGCCGACGCGTCGGCCGACGAGATCGCCGAGACCCCCGGCGTCGGGCCGAAGGTCGCGCAGCTCATCCACGAGCAGTTCCGCGACGACGACATGCGCGCGCTCGCTGCCGATCTCAAGGCGCTCGGGCTTCGGATGGAGACCGAGGGCGCCGCTCCGGGCGAGGGGCCGCTCGCGGGCAAGACGTTCGTGCTCACCGGCACGCTGCCCGACCTGACGAGGGAGGAGGCGACCGAGCGGATCATGAACGCCGGCGGCCGCGTCACCTCGAGCGTCTCGAAGAAGACCGACTACGTCGTCGCGGGCGAGTCGCCGGGTGCGTCGAAGCTGCAGAAGGCCGAGCGGATGGAGGTCGGCGTCATCGACGAGGCGGCGCTGCTCGAGCTGCTCGGCCCGGGCGCCGGCGCGCCCGCCGAGGGCTCGTCGGCCCGGCCGCGGAGGCGATGATGGACGAGGGACGCTTCTGGGCGCTCGTGGTCGACATCGAGCCGACGGTCGCCGACGACCCGCTGGCGTTCGACGAGGCGCTGTCGGACGCGCTGGTCGAGCTGCCGCCCTCGGAGGTCGTCGCGTTCGCCAACGCATGGACGCGGATGGCCAATCGCGCGTTCACCTGGGACCTGTGGGCGGCCGCGTGGCTGCTGCGCGGCGACGCCTTCGACTGGGAGTTCACAGGCTTCCGCGACCGGCTCATCGCGCTCGGGCAGACGGTGTACGAGCGCGCGTTGGCCGATGCCGACTCGCTGGCAGACATCCCGATCGACTGGCACGACGGCGAGGAGGGCGGCGACGTGTGGCTCTCGCTGGCGGCCGCCGACGCGTACGAGCGCCTGACCGGCGGCGACATCGCCGACGCTGAGCCGGCCGAGGAGCCCGAACCGCTCGAGCCGGCGGGCGAGCCGTGGAGCCGGCTCGACGAGCCGGAGACGCGCGTGCCGCGGATCCTCGAGCGGACCGGTCCGCTCGAGCTGCCCGAGCTGCTCCCGTGCCCCACGTGCGGCCACCTGACGCTCGCCGCGCCCGACGACGACTGCGACGTCTGCGTCGACGCTCGCCCGCCGCGGCCGTGGGAGATCCCGCGGGGGTAGCGTCCGGTTTCGGGCCGTGGGATCGTCTGAAGGGTGTGACCGCCTTCGACCACCATCTCCACGAGCAGTCCGCGGCGCTGACCGGGCGGCTGACGCGCATGCTCGGCGACCCGCAGCTCGCCGAGGACGTCCGCCAGGAGGCGGTCGCTCGGGCGCTGCGCGCGGCGCTGCGCGACCTGCCGCCCGACCGACTGCAGGCGTGGCTGCACACGGTCGCCAAGCGCATCGCGCTCGACGAGCTGCGGCGCCGCCGCCGTCGCTCGGAGCTGCCGCTGCACGACGCCGCGACGATCGCGGCCGCGCCGGGCGACGACGACCGGCGCCGGGCCGCCGCCGCCGCGCTCGCCGCGATCACCCCGCACCAGCGGATGGTGCTGCTCCTGCGCTACGAGCAGGGGCTGAGCCTGCGCGAGGTGGGCGAGCTGCTCGACATCGCCGAGGACGCCGCGCGCAAGCGCGTCGCGCGGGCCAAGGCGGCGTTCCGCGACGCGCTCGACGACGCCGAGCGCGACGACGACCGCCCGACCGTTCTCGTTCTGATGGGCGACGACGACGCCGACGCGTACAGCCGCTGGCTCTCGGCGGCGGGCGCGCGCGTGCGCGTCCTGGACCTCGACCGTCCCGGCCTCGACCTGGCGGGTGCCGACGCACTCGTGCTGTCGGGGTCGGCGACCGACGTGCACCCCCGCACGTACCGCGCGGCGCGCGACCCGCGCTCGGTGCGGCCCGACCTGCGCCGCGACCTGCGCGACCTCGCCGCCATGCGCGCCGCGCTGCGCGACGACGTGCCGATGATCGGCGTGTGCCGCGGCGCGCAGCTGCTCAGCGTCCTCTTCGGCGGCGACCTCGCGCAGCACGTCGACGGGCACGCCGGCGATCGTCCCCACGCGGTCGCGACCGAGGCGGGCTCGGCGATCCGCGGTGCGCTCGGCCCCCGGCCCGAGGTGGTGAGCGACCACCACCAGGCGGTCCGCCGGCTCGGGCGGGGGCTGCGGGTCACCGCGCTCGCGCCGGACGGGCTCCCCGAGGCGATCGAGGTCCCCGGGCGCCGGCTGGCGCTCGGGCTGCAGTGGCACCCGGAGCGGGGTGGCGGGCGCGAGCTCGCCGACGCCCTGGTCGCGGCCGCGGCCGCCTGAGCCCGATGTCCGCCCAGTCCGCTGCCGCGCCGGCGCTCGCGCCGGTGACGGCCCCATGGCGCATCCAGTTCGTCCTGCTGGCGACGATCTGGGGCGCGAGCTTCCTCTGCATCAAGGTCCTCGGCGAGGACTGGGCGGCGGTCCACGTCGCGCTCGGGCGCGTCGGCCTGGGCGCGCTGTTCCTGCTCGGCCTGCTCGCGGTCCGGCGCACGCCGCTGCCGCGCGGTCGGGTGTGGCTGCACCTCGCGGTGGTCGCGCTGCTCATGAACGCCGTGCCGTTCACGCTGTTCGCCTACGGCGAGACGAAGGTGTCCTCGATCCTCGCGGGATTGTGGAACGCGACGACGCCGCTGATGACGCTGCTGGTGATGCTGACGCTCATCCGCGACGACCGGCCGGACCGCCGCAGCCTCGCCGGGCTGGCGGGAGGGTTCGCCGGGGTGACGATCCTGCTCGGGCCCTGGCAGGGGCTCGGCGGCGACGAGCTGCTCGGGCACCTCGCGTGCCTCGCGGGCGCTGCGTGCTACGGGCTCGGCCTGCCGTACACGCGCCGTCACCTGTCCGGCCGGCCCGAGGGCGGCGTCGCGCTGGCCGCGGCCCAGCTCGTGTGCGGGACGGCGATGCTCGCGGTCGTGGCGCCGCTGGCGGGCGTGCCGACGACCGCGCTCGAGGCCGACGCCATCGCCAGCCTCCTGGTGCTCGGCGTGCTCGGCAGCGGCGTCGCGTACGTCCTGACCCACGCGATCATCCGCGCCGCCGGCGCCTCGACGTTCTCGACGGTGACCTACCTCATCCCGGTCGTCTCGACCGCGCTCGGCGTGATCGTCCTGTCCGAGCCGCTCGGGTGGAACGAGCCCGCCGGCGCGGCCGTCGTCCTGGCCTGCATGTGGTGGTCGCGCCCGCGCGGCTAGGCGGTGCGGTAGTGCAGGTGGACCGTGCCGTTGCCGAAGCGGCGTTGCTCGACGAGCTCGAGCGGGACGACGACGTCGTCGGGCAGGGCTCGCGTGCCGCCGCCGACGACGATCGGCGCGAGGAAGAGGTGGATCTCGTCGACGAGCCCGGCACGAAGCGCCTGGCCGGCGAGGTCGGGGCCGCCGATCGAGAGATCCTGCTGTGCGTCGGCCTTCATCTGCCGGACCGCCTCGGGGTCGAACTCGCGCTCGATCCGCGTGCGGGCGCTGGCGGGCTCGTCGAGGGTGCGCGAGTAGACGACCTTGTCGGTCGCCCGCCACATCTGCGCGTAGTCGGCCATGACCGCGGGCTCGCCGTCGGTCTTCATCGTCTCCCATGCGACGAGCACGTCGTACATGCGGCGGCCGTAGAGCGCGGTCCCGATCGGCCGCTCGAGGTCGTTGACGGCGGCGTGGAGATCCTCGTCGGGCTCCGACCAGTCCCACTTGCCCTGCGCGTCGGCAACGTAGCCGTCGAGCGAGGCGATCGCCGCGTAGATCAGCTTCGCCATCGCGTCGGACCCTAGTCGGCCGTGGCGAGCCGGACCACCGCGAGCGAGCGCGCGGGCAGGCGGACCGCGGTGCGGCAGGCGCGGA
>CADCVT010000111.1 GCA_902806215.1 uncultured Solirubrobacteraceae bacterium
CGTTCCACCGCGCGGCGTGGGCCAACCTGCGCCACGCCACCGCGACGATGGACACGCTGATCTCGGTCGGCGTGCTCGCCGCCTTCGGCTGGTCGCTGTACGCGCTGTTCCTCGGCGACGCCGGCATGACCGGGATGAAGATGAGCTTCGAGCTCATCCCCGACAACACCGGCGACGAGCACATCTTCCTGGAAGTCGGCGCGGTCGTGACCGCCTTCCTGCTGGCCGGCCGCTACTTCGAGGCGCGCGCCAAGCGCCGTGCCGGTTCCGCCCTGAAGGCGCTGCTGGAGCTCGGCGCCAAGGACGTGGCCGTGCTCGACGCCGACGGCAGCGAACGCCGCGTGCCGATCGAGCAGCTCGCCGTCGGCGACCGGTTCGTCGTGCGCCCGGGCGAGAAGGTCGCGACGGACGGCGTCGTCGAGGAGGGCACGAGCGCCGTCGACCAGTCGCTGCTGACCGGCGAGTCCGTCCCGGTCGAGAAGCAGCCCGGCGACGAGGTCGCGGGCGCGTCGGTCAACGCCGGCGGGCGGCTCGTGGTGCGCGCGACCAGGGTCGGCGCCGACACCGCGCTCGCGCAGATCGCCCGGCTCGTCACCGACGCGCAGACCGGCAAGGCGCCGGTGCAGCGGCTCGCCGACCGCATCTCCGGGGTCTTCGTCCCCGTCGTCATCGGCATCGCCGTCGCGACGCTCGGCTTCTGGGTCGGCGCGGGCGAGAGCTGGTCGTACGCGATCACGGCCGCGGTCGCGGTCCTCGTCATCGCGTGCCCGTGCGCGCTGGGGCTCGCGACGCCGACGGCGCTGCTGGTCGGCACCGGGCGTGGCGCGCAGCTCGGCCTGCTCATCAAGGGGCCTCAGGTCCTGGAGTCGACCCGCCGCGTCGACACGGTCGTGCTCGACAAGACGGGCACGGTGACGACCGGACGTATGAGCCTCGCGGACCTCGTGGTGGTCGGCGGTTCCGGTTAGGAAGAGGTTCTCCGGGTTGCCGGCGCTCTCGAGGATGCCTCGGAGCACCCGATCGCGCAGGCGATCGCGCGTGCGGCGCGTGAGCGGGTCGGTGCGCTACCCGCGGTCGAGGGCTTCGTCAACCGTGCGGGCCTCGGCGTCGAGGGCGTCGTCGAAGGTCACGGCGTGCAGGTCGGGCGGCCGTCGCTGATGGCCGAGTGGAGCCTCCGCATTCCGGACCAGCTCGACGCCGCACGGCGCGCCGCCGAGTCCAAGGGCCGAACGGCAGTGCTCGTGGCATGGGACGGCGAGATCCACGGTCTCCTCGTCGTCGCTGATGTCGTCAAGCCGTCGTCGGCAGAGGCCATCGCGTCCCTCCGCTCGCTCGGTCTCAAGCCCATCCTGCTCACCGGCGACAACGAGGCGACGGCTCGCGCGGTCGCCGCCGAGGTCGGCATCGACGAGGTCATCGCCGAGGTGCTCCCGTCCGACAAGGCCGACGTCGTCCGCCGCCTGCAGGCCGAGGGACGGGTCGTCGCGATGGTCGGCGACGGCGTCAACGACGCGCCCGCGCTCGCGCAGGCCGACCTCGGCCTCGCGATCGGCACCGGCACCGACGTCGCCATCGAGGCCTCGGACCTCACGCTGGTCAGCGGCGACCTGCGCGCCGCGGCCGACGCGATCCGCCTGAGCCGTGCGACGCTGCGCACGATCAAGCAGAACCTCGGCTGGGCCTTCGGCTACAACGTCGCCGCGCTGCCGATCGCGGCCGCCGGTCTCCTCAACCCCGTGCTCGCCGGTGCGGCGATGGCGCTCTCGAGCGTCTCGGTCGTCGCCAACGCGCTGCGGCTCAAGCGCTTCCGCTAGCGGTCGCCGTCGATGCTCCTCGCGAGTCGCTTCCGCACGACTTCCATATACCCCCCAGGGGTATACGCCGTCCGATCCCCCACCCAGAAGGAGCAGTCATGAGCCAGTCCCCCGACCCGCGGCGCTGGAAGGCCCTCGCGGTCATCGCGCTTGCGCAGTTCATGGTCATCATGGACACGTCGATCATCGGCGTGGCCCTGCCCGAGATCCAGACCGATCTCGGCTTCAGTCCCGAGGGCCTCTCGTGGGTCTTCAACGCCTACGTCGTCGCCTTCGGCGGCCTGCTGCTCCTCGGCGGCCGCCTCACTGACCTCCTCGGCGCGAAGCGGATGTTCGCCGCAGGATGGGCCGTGCTGCTCGCCGGCTCGCTCGGCGCCGGGCTGGCCGAATCGACCACCGTGGAGATCGTCTCGCGCGGCATCCAGGGCGCCGGCGCGGCGCTCATCGCCCCGAGCGCGCTGACGCTCCTCATGATGCTGTTCGGCAACCAGCCGAAGGAGCTCATGAAGGCGTTCGCGGTCTACGGCGCGGCGGCTCCGGCCGGCGGCACCGCGGGCGTGTTCCTCGGCGGCGTGATCACCGAGTGGATCTCGTGGCCGTGGGTCTTCTACGTCAACGTCCCGATCGCGCTGATGGTCCTCGCGCTCATCCCGTCGCTCATGCCCTCCGCCCCCGCGCGCCGTGGCTCGATCGACCTCGCGGGAGCGGCGACGGCGACCGCCGGCCTGGCCCTGACGGTGTTCGGCATCGTCCGTGCACCCGCGGAGGGCTGGGGCGCGAGCGAGACGCTGCTGACGATCGGCGGCGGCGTCCCGCTGCTCGCCGCGTTCGTCGCGATCCAGGCGGGCCGCCGTGAGCCGCTGATGCGCCTGAGCATCCTCCGCACGCCGAACCTCGCCGCGGCCAACGTCGCGCAGCTGCTGCTCGGCGCCGCGTGGATCCCGATGTGGTTCTTCCTGAACCTCTACCTGCAGCAGGTGCTCGGCTACGGCGCGTTTGAGGGCGGCGCCGCGCTGCTGCCGATGACCGCCGCGATCATGCTGCTCATGGTCGTGGTGGCGCCGCGCGTCATCGCGCGGTTCGGGCCGAAGGCGCCGACCGTCGCCGGCCTGGTGCTCCTCGCGGCCGGGCTCGCGGTCATGTCGCTCGTGCGGCCCGACGGCAGCTTCGTGCTCGACGTCCTCCCGGCGTCGCTGCTGGCGGCCGGCGGCATGGCGCTCGCGTTCATCCCGTCGCTCGGCACGGCGATCTCCTCCGCGCGGCCCGAGGAGGGCGGCCTCGCGGCGGGGATCGTCAACACCAGCTACCAGGTGGGCTCCGCGCTCGGCCTCGCCGCGATGACCGCCCTGGCGACGTCGCAGGGCGCTGACGGCATCGGCGACGTGGGCGCGCTCACCGACGGGTACTCGGCGGCGTTCCTGGGCGCCGCGGGCGTCGCGGTCGTGGGAGCGGTGCTCGCAGCGCTGCTGCTGCGCACGCCGCCGGCCCCGGCCGAGGCCGAGCAGACCGGCGAGCCGGTCGAGGAGCGCGAGCTGGTCGCCGCCTAGGAGGCTCCTAGCCGGAGTGGCCGGCGCCGTGCTCGGCCCCGGGATCGCCCAGGTGCTCCTGCATCTGGGCGATCTCGCGCTCCTGCGCGCGGATGATGTCCTCGGCCAGCGCCTTGAGCTCCGGGTCGCCGCCCTTCTCGAGCTGGGCCTTGGCCATCGTGACCGCGCCCTCGTGGTGCGGGATCATCATCGCCAGGAACGCCTCGTCGAACGGCTTGGCGCCGCGCAGGTCGCCGGCGTCGTCGTGCATGCCGGTCAGGTGCGCGGGCACGCCGAGCGATCCGGGCTCCACGCCGGCCGCCTCGAGGGCCTCGTCCTCGGAGCGCAGCGTCGCGATCTCCTGCTTCTGCGTGCGGGCGATGTCGGCGGCGAGGTCCTTGACGAACGGGCTCTCGGCCCGCTGCGCCGCGATCTCCGCCATCTCCACCGCGGACTCGTGGTGGGGGATCATCTCGGCCACGAACGCGCGGTCCGTGCCGTTGCCCGACGCCTTCGTGCTCGTCGATCCGGCGTCGTCGTCCGAGCCGCAGCCGGCCGCAGGGAGGCTTGCAGCGATCGCGATCGCCGTGAGTAGCGTGGTCCTCATCGCGCGCCCAGGCTAGCCACGCGCCAGATCCGCTGGATCTTTTCTTGCATCAGGAGGAATCCGGGGTAGACCGCATACCCTGGCCCTTCGCCATGGCCGCCGGCCTGGCCTCTCCCGATGCGTCGCCTCGCCGTCACCGCCATCCTCCTGCTGCTCGCCGTCGTCGGCGGGTACGGCGTGCTGGCCTACGCCGACACCGGCGTGGCGGCGAACATGGCCCCCGGGACCCGCGTCGAGGGCATCGAGGTCAGCGGCCTGACCCGCAGCGAGGCGCTGCGCAAGCTGCGCGGCCGCATCGGCCCGCAGATCGGCCGCCCCGCCGAGGTCCGCCTCGGCGCCCGCACCTTCAGCCTCGATCCCGAGGAGGCCGGCGTCCGGATCGACCTCCCGGCCGCCGTCGACCGCGCCTTCGCCGCCGGCCGCTCGGGCAACGTCCTCGAGCGCGGCTGGCGCACGCTGAGCGGCGGCAGCGTCGACCACGACGAGCCCGCGCGGATCAGGGTCGACGCGAGCGCCGTGCGCACGTTCGTCGGCGAGATCCACCGGGAGATCGCGCGCAAGCCGGTCGAGGCCAAGCTCGACCTCGAGGTCGACCGCGTCGACGTGACCAAGGGCAAGGCCGGCCGCCGCCTCACCGGCCGCGACGACCTCGCCAAGCGGATCACCGCCGCGCTGCAGGACCGCTCGGGCAAGCGCACGTTCACCGCGCGCGCCGAGACCGTCAAGCCGAAGGTCACCGAGGACGAGCTGTTCGACCGCCAGCCGGTCGCGGTCACCGTCTCGCGCGCCGGCACGACCGTCCGCGTCTTCCGCCGCGCCAAGCTCGTCCGCACCTACAAGGTCGCCGTCGGCGAGCCGAAGTACCCCACACCGCCCGGCAGCTACGTCGTGCAGGCGATGAGCAGGAACCCCACCTGGAACGTCCCGAACTCCGACTGGGCGGGCGATCTGGCCGGCAAGACGATCCCGCCCGGAGATCCGCGCAACCCGCTCGTCGCGCGGTTCATCCACTTCAACGGCGCCGTCGGCTTCCACGGCACGAAGAGCGTCAACTCGCTCGGCAGCGCCGCCTCGCACGGCTGCGTCCGCATGACCGCGGGCGACGTGATCGACCTGTTCGACCTCGTCCAGGTCGGCACGCCGGTCCTCGTCGTCTGACCCCGGCCCCGCCGCGCGCGGACGTTTGCGGCGGGCCGGCTTGACCGATCCAGCGAACCCGTGTGGCAGACTTGTGAACCGCCGGGCGTCCTGGTTTGAGCCGCGCCCCGCGTCGCCGAAGTGAGAACGACACACGAGGACAGATTCCCGCGTGCGCCGCGCCGCGCCGTGTTCGCAGGACCGCTGGTCGCGGTCCTCGCGCTCGCGCTCGCGTACGCGATCACCCAGATCGCCGGCGTGCCGCTGCGCGATCCCGACGGCGTCGCCTCGTCGCGGCTGCTCGTCGCGCTGGGCTTCGTGGCGGTGCTCGTCTGCGTCGACGTCGTGGTCCGCGCCGCCCGGCAGAACGGGCGCAGGTTCCCGACGCTCGCCCAGGTGCTCACGGTCAAGCGCGAGCGCTGGACCCGGCATCGGATCATCCCGCTGTGCGCCGCGCTCTTCGGGTTCTTCGCGACGTACTTCGCGTACCGCAACCTCAAGAGCGTCGTCCCGCTCATGCGGCCCGGCGAGCTCTACGACGCGCAGCTCACCGACATGGAGACGGGGGTGTTCGGCGGCGACCAGCCCGCCGTGCTCCTGCACGACCTGCTCGGCACCGGCATCGCCGCCCACGTCCTGTCGATCGGCTACATGCTGCTGTTCTTCTTCATCCCGCTGACGCTGGCGGTGTCGCTGGTGTTCTCCTCGCGGCTCGAGGAGGGGCTCTTCTACGCGACCGCGCTGTCGCTGAACTGGGTCATCGGCGCGGGGAGCTACTACGTGCTGCCGTCGCTCGGCCCGTTCGCCGCGGATCCGGCCGCGTTCTCGGGGCTGCCCGCGACCGCCGTGCGCGACCTCCAGGACCTGCTGTCCTCCGAACGGGCCGAGTTCCTCAGCGATCCCGCCGCGGCCGGGGCCGCGCAGAGCATCGGGGCGTTCGCCTCGCTGCACGTCTCGATCTTCGTGACGGGCGCGCTGGCCGCCCACCTGCTTGGGCTGCAGCGCTCGATCAAGGTCACGCTGTGGGTGCTCACCGGCGTGACCGTGCTCGCGACGATCTACTTCGGCTGGCACTACATCGTCGACGACCTCGGCGGTGCGGTGATCGCGGTCATGGCGCTGGCGCTCGCGCGGGCCATCACCGGGCTCGACCTCGCGACCGCGCGCTCCCGCGTGCCCGCGTTCTCGCCGGAGCGAGCGTGAGCACCGGCGAGTTCCAGTACGCGCGCAACGCGCCGGGGACCGTCGCCCAGGTGGCGGGATGGCGCGGCGTCCTCGCGCCGCCGGTCGTCGCGGTGCTGACGCTCGTCGGCGCGCTCATCTGCACGAACGAGGCCGGCGTGCAGTTCCGCGACCCCGACAACGTCGCCGCGGTCTACCTGCTCGCCGTCGGCGCGGGCGTGGCCGGGCTCATCGCGCTCGACGTCTGGTGGCGCGCGTCGCGGATCGCCGGGACGTGGCGCCCGGCCCGCGCGCTCATGCAGGAGGTGCGGCGCGAGCGCTGGACCCGCGGCCGGCTCGCCGCCGTCGCGTGCGCGCTCGTCTCCTTCTACGTCACCTACCTCGCCTACCGCAACCTCAAGGGCGTCATCCCGATGCTCCGGCCCGGCGAGCTGTTCGACCGCGAGCTGCTCGAGGCCGACCGGGTGCTCTTCTTCGGCAGCGACCCCGCGACGCTGCTGCACTCGGCGCTCGGCACCGGCGTCGCCGCGCACGTGCTGTCCGGGATCTACGTGGCGTTCATCGTCTTCCTTCCGCTGTCGCTGGGCGTCGCCCTCGTGTTCGCCCGGGACCTGCCGACGACGCTCTTCTACGCGACGGCGATGTCGGTCAACTGGGTGCTCGGGGCCGCGAGCTACTTCGTCTGGCCCGCGCTCGGCCCGGTCTACGTCTACAACGAGCTGTTCTCCGACCTGCCCGCCTCCGAGGTCACGCGCCTGCAGCAGATCCTGCTCGACGACCGCATCGCGTGGCTGCGCGACCCGACGAGCGCGACCCCGCAGGCGATCGCGGCGTTCGCGTCGCTGCACATCGCGATGAGCTTCACCGCGCTGCTCGCGGCGCACATGCTCGACCTGAGCCGCCGGCTGAAGATCGCGCTGTGGGCGTGGATGATCACCACGGTGATCGCGACGATCTACCTCGGCTGGCACTACGTCGTCGACGACGTCGCCGGGCTGATCATCGGAGCGGCTGCGCTGTGGCTCGCGAAGCTGCTGACGGGCTTCGACGTGCAGGCCGCCCGGGCGCGTCAGCGCCAGGCGCGCGCCGCCGCCGCTCCCGTGTAGGGAGCGACGGCGACCGCAGCGATCTACTCGGCCTTCTCGGCCGTGGTCGCGTTGATGAACGCACCCTGCTGCTTGATGAGGTCCGAAGTCCGCCTTCTCGAGGCGCAGCGTCCTGCCCGGATCCTCCGGGGCGGGGCGCACCGGACCGGTGAGGTTGACCTTGTCGCCGACCTCGGGCCGGAAGTCGCGCTCGTCCTCGCCGACCTCGCCGCCGTACTCGACGTAGAAGCGGTCGGTCTCCGACGTGCCGACGAAGAAGCCCTCGTTCTCGACGACGGACTGAACGACGACCTCACGGCCCTCGGCCTCCTGGCCGACGTACTGGCCGATGTCCTGCGGCGCCGGCAGCAGCGAGGCCTCGCCTGCCGTCAGCGTTCCGCCGCCGGCCGCGGGAGCGGCACTCTCGGCGCTTCCCTGATCGGCGGGCGCCGTCTGCGCCGCGGTCGGCGTCTGCGCGGCCTTCTTGTCGTCGTCGTCCCCGCTCAGGGCGAAGAACAGGATCGCGCCGAGCAGCAGCAGGAGCAGCGGCAGCAGCCACTTCAGCCACGCCGCGCCCTTCTTGCGGCCGCCGACGCTGACCGCGCCGGGACGGCGGTTGCGCTCGGGAGCCATCAGCGAACGTCGCCCTCCGCCTCGATGCGCTCCTTGCGGACCTCCTCGGAGACCGTCTGCTCCTCGACGTGCGTGTCCTTCTCGAGGCGCACGCGCTCCTTGGGCACGACGTTCTTCTCGACGACCGGCTGTTCCTCGTGCAGCACGACCTCGTGCTCCTCCTCCGACAGCGCGGGGCCGTCGAGGGCGTCGTCGACGTTGCCCTCGGTGATCGGCTCGCGCTCGACGCGAACCTCCTCACGCTGGATCGGCACCGTCGTCTGCACCTGCTCGGTCTCGATGAACTTGCGCAGGCGCACGCGGCCGGTCTCGACCTCGCGCTTGCCGACGCGCAGCTCCTCCTCGGAGCGCGTCATCGCGTCGTCGGTGGTCGGGCCGGAGGTGTCGTGCCCGACGGGCTCGCGCTCGTGACCGGTCGGCAGGCCGGTGTCGGAGGGACCCTCGCTGTAGTTGAGGCCGTAGTGCTTGTACAGCGCGGCCTCCTCCTCCTGCGAGAGCTGGCCGTCCGCTTCGGCGTTCGGCGCGCTCTTGACCTGCTCGGTCGAGTACGGGAGCTTCACGCCGTCACCGGAGTGCGTCGCCTCGGCGAGCGGGGCGAAGCTGACCTTGGTGCCGAACAGGCCGGTCGTGATCGCGACCCACTCGGGCTCGCGGGTCTGCTCGTCGAGGTAGACGTCCTCGATCTTGCCGAGCTTGCCGTCGGTCCCGTGGGCGGTCTCGCCGCGCCAGTTCTTGACGTCTTCGATCGTGGGCATGGGGAAGTGCCTTTCGTTTGCTGGTTCGGTGTGGGAGGGGTCAGGCGACCGCGCCGCCGGTGCCGGTCGTGCCGGGGCGGGGCGAGAGGCGGTCACGCTGCTGGTCTGCCTGCTGCTGGGCGCGGTCCTTGCCCTGCTGCATGTCCTGCTTGACCTGGCCCTTGTTGCGCTGGCCGGACTCGTACGCGTCCGACAGCATCTTCGAGGCGACGTCGCGGCCGCCGAGGCCGAAGGCGAGCGCGCCCGCGAGGGCGAGCATGCCGAGCAGCATCGCGTAGGTGATCGTCACGATCTCCTCGGCGATCTTGAGCTGGTTGAGGACCATGAACATGCCGATCGCGAGGATCAGGCCGGGGACGACGGCGGTGACCATCTTGCCCGTGGGCGTGTCGCCCATGAGCTTCTGCACGGCGCCGGCGACGGCGCCGGCGAGCACGGCCGCGATGACGAAGATGAGGATCGCGACGATGATGTTCGGCAGGAACGCCTGGACCTGCGCGATGAACTCGGTCAGCGCGGCGATCTTCAGCGCGCCGATGGCGGCCGAGAGGGCGAACAGGAAGATGAACCAGTAGGCGACGGCACCGATGAGGTGCGACGGCTTCGCTCCCGGACTGACCTTCTCGACGTACTCACCAGCAGCGGAGCTGTGGAGCGCCTTGTCGACGCCGAGCTTGTCGAGCGCCTTGTTGACGACGGTCCGGACGATCTTCGCGATCACCCAGCCGATGAGCAGGATGACGAGGAACCCGATGATGTTCGGGATGAAGCCGAAGAAAGAATCCAGACCCGTCTGGACGCTGTCGCCGATCTTGATGGCTGCGAGCATGATGCCCTCCGCTGTTGTGGGACGACGCCGGGGGTCGACGTCGCTGGAGGGGTCCCCGGTGGCAGCCCGTCATGACGAATGCTGTCCAGCCTCGGTCCAAGGTTGGGTACCGCCGGGTACCGCTGTTGCGTGTCCGAGCAGCTGATTCGCATCGGGGAGCTCAGCCGGCGGACCGGACTGAGCCCGGACGTCGTTCGCGCCTGGGAACGGCGCTACGACCTGCTGAACCCCACCCGCACCGACGGCGGCTACCGGCTGTACGGCCCGAGCGACCTCTCGCGGCTGCGGCTCATGCAGCACTACCTGGCGCGTGGGATCCCTACCGCGCAGGCGGCCGGCCTCGTGCACCGCGTGCAGACCGCGGCGTTCGACGCGAACCCGGGTCTGCCGCCGGGTGACGTGCGCAAGGCGCTGCGCGTGTTGCGCGAGTCGCTCGAGCAGTTCGACGACGCGCCGGCGGATCGCACGCTCGAGCGGCTGCTGGGCGTCTTCGCGTCGGGCGCCGTGCTGCGCGACCTCGTCCTGCCCTACCTGCGCGAGCTCGGCGAGCGGTGGCAGGCTGGTGAGGTCTCGATCGCGCAGGAGCACTTCGCCTCGAGCTTCATCGAGGGGTGGATGCTGAGCATGGCGCGCGGGTGGAGCCGCTCGGGACGACATCGCGCGGTGCTCGCGTGTGTCCCGGGCGAGCGCCACGTGCTCGGCCTCATCGGCTTCGGCCTCGCGCTGCGCGACCTCGGGTGGCGCGTGACCTACCTCGGGGCGGATGCGCCGATCGTCGCCGAGGAGCGCGCCGCCGACGCGGTCGGCGCCGACGCCGTCGTGCTCTCCGTCTCCCGGACGGCCGCGTTCGACGCCGCCGACGACGACCTCCGCGCGCTCGCCGGCACCCACGCGGTCGCGCTCGGCGGCTCGGGGATCCCGAACGATCCGCCCGGCTGGCTCACGACGCGGACGCTGCCGGCCGACCCGCTGGTGGCCGCGCACGCGCTCACCGACGCGATCGGGACGCCCACCTCGACGCCTGCCTGAGCCGTACGCTCCCCCGGGTGAGGATCGCGGCGGCCGTCCTGCGGCGTCCCGGGGAGGATCCGGTCATCGAGGAGGTCTCGCTCGACGAACCGGGCGAGGGCGAGGTCCTCGTGCGGATGGCCGGGACCGGCGTGTGCCACACCGACCTCGTAGCGATCGGCGGCGCGATGCGGATGCCCCTGCCGTGCGTGCTCGGGCACGAGGGCGCGGGCGTCGTCGAGCGGACGGGACCCGGCGTCACCGCGCTGGCGCCGGGCGATCGCGTGGTCCTCAGCTTCGACTCATGCGGCGCGTGCGCGACCTGCGTCGCTGGGCGGCCCGCCTACTGCCGCCGCTTTCACGCGCTCAACAGCTCGGGGCTTCGCGGCGACGGCACGACGACGATGGGACCGGTGCACGGCAGCTTCCTCGGCCAGTCGTCGTTCGCGACGCATGCGCTGGCGAGCGTGCGCAACGCGGTGCGGGTGCGTGACGACCTTCCGCTCGCGCGGCTCGCGCCGCTCGGCGGCGGCGTGCTGACCGGCGCCGGCGCCGTGCTGAACGTCCTGCGCCCGGAGGCCGGCTCGTCCCTTGCCGTGTTCGGTCTCGGCACGGTCGGGCTGTCGGGCGTCATGGCCGCTGCCGTCGCAGGGTGCGCACGGATCGTCGGCGTGGACCCCGACGCGCGTCGGCGCGCCCTCGCGCTCGAGCTCGGGGCGACGGAGGTGCTCGCGCCGTCGCCCGGCGTCGTCTCGGGACGTGTCGACGCGTCGCTGGAGACCGTCGGCAGCGGCGAGGTGGTCGCGGCGGCGCTCGGCGTCCTGCGCTCCCCCGGGACGTGCGCCTCGGTCGGGTTCCGGGGAGCGCGCAACCCGATCACGATCGACCAGGGGCACCTCGTGTTCGGGCGCACGCTCACGGGCGTCATCGAGGGCGACGCCGACCCGCAGGCGTTCATCCCGCGCCTGGTTGACCTGCACGTTGCCGGGCGCTTCCCGTTCGACCGGCTCATCACCGAGTTCGCGTTCTCGGATCTCTCCGGAGCGCTCGCCGCCGCACGCAGCGGCGACGCGATCAAGCCGGTGCTGCGCTTCGGGTGAGCGAGAAGACGAGCGGGTGGTCCTCGCCCTTGCGGTCCATCACGCCGAGCAGCGTGTCGTCCGAGAGGCGCCGGAAGTGGTCGAACACGGGGTGCTGGTCGTAGACCATCGTCGCGGTCACGACGCCGCGGAACTCGACCATCCGCACGGTCGCGGAGCCCATGACGTCGCTCGCGGTCCGCTGTCCCTGCTCGTCGTGGACGACGATCGGGTCGACGTCGTCACGTGAGCGAAACGTCTTGCCCGCCCACCGCAGGCGGTCGAGCAGCTTCTCGCCGGGGTGCCCGGTCGGAACGAGAGCCCCGACCCAGTCGCCGACGAGCTCCTCCTCGGCCACGGCGTCGAGCGAGTCGAACAGCGAGTAGACCTCGTCGAGCGTCGTGCCGGCGGCGAGGTCGTCGAGCGTCTGCGGCGTGGCCATGGGCGAGGAGTCTAAGACCGCCGACGCGCTCGGATGGCGGATAGCCGCCCTTCTCGGAGCGCAACGCGATCTTGGTTCCGACGCGCTCGATGCCCCAGCCTGGCTTCGATCAGGTCCCTGGACGAACGTCTCATTGCTTTCCGGAGCATCGGCGCCAGATACTCCGCACGTCGAATGCTTCCCAACCGGGAGGAGGGCTCGAATGCCGCGCAAGTGGTAGTCGCTGCCGTGCGCTGCGGCGCACGCCCAAACCCGTGACGGATCCGCGCCCGGACGGTTCGCCCCGGCGCGGGTCCCGTCGCGCGCCACCACGTCATGCACCGCGTCGCCGCTCCCTTCCGCCACCGCCACAGCCGCCGGCTGCTGGCGGCGTGGTCGCTGTCGGCGCTGGGCAACGGCGCGGGCCACGTGGCGCTCATGCTGGTCGCGTACCACGAGTTCGACTCGGCCTGGGCCGTCGCGCTCGTGCTCCTCGGGGGGTTCGCTCCCGCGATGCTCTTCGGGCCGCAGCTCGGCGCGCTGGCCGACCGCTGGTCGCGGCGTTGGTGCGCCGCCATCGGCGAGGCGGCCGGGGGCGCGGCCTTCCTCGCGATGCCGTTCGTCGACAAGCTGCCGGCGTTCGTCGCTCTCGCCGCGCTGGCCGGAGCCGGCAGCGCGCTCTTCTACCCGGCCGTGCTGTCGGGCCTGCCCTCGCTCGTTCCCGACGAGGACGTCCCGGCGGCAACCGCCATGTTCAGCACGATCGAGGAGATCGGCTTCGTCGTCGGACCCCTGGTCGGCGCGCTGCTCTTCGCGACCGGCGGGACCGACGCCGCGCTCCTGCTCAACGCCGCCACCTTCGTCGTCGCGGCGTTGACGCTCGCGACGTTGCCGCTCGGCGGCGAGCCCGAGGAGGACGAGGCAAGCCCGGGCGTCCGCGCGTCGCTGGGCGCCCTGCGTGAGCTGCCGGCCGCGCGCTCGGTCGTCGTGGCGGCCGGGCCGATCGCGCTGTGCTTCGGCCTCTTCACGGCAGCGGAGGTCGTGTTCGCGACCGACGACCTCGGTCTCTCCGCCTCCGCGTTCTCGCTCCTCGCCGCGGTCATGAGCATCGGCATGGCCGCCGGCGCGCTCGCTGCCCCGTCGTGGTCGAACGGGCGCCGCGTCTACGTCGCCGGCATCGCGATCGGCGGCATCGCCCTCCTCGCCACCGCGTCGGCCGGCGCGCTCGGAGCGGTGATGCTCACGTACCTCGTGCTGGGGGCCGGCAACGGGGCCGCCGCGGTGCAGGAGCGACTGTTGCTCCAGCGCGAGGTCCCCACCCCGATCCAGGGATGCGCCTTCGGTGCGCGAACCGCGCTGTCGAGCTGGGGCATGGCGCTGGCGTACGTCGTCGGCGGTGCGGCGATGGCCGCGTTCGGCGCGCGCCCGCTGCTGGCCGCGGCAGGCATCGGGCTGCTCGCCGTCGTCGTCTGGCTGGGCCGGACGCCGTGGACGGCCGTCCGCGAGCCCGTCGAGCCGGCCGCCCGGCCGCACGCGGCCCAGCCGTCCTACGGCGTGGGCTGACGTCAACAGGCCGTCGCCAGCCATGGCCTGAGTCCGTCGCCTCCTTGATCCGTCCGAGCACGGAGATGCCGTAGCCGGGCGACAGCGCGAACACGAAACGGTCTTCGTCGTCACACGTTCGGCGCAGACGATCTGCGTGAGATCGAGGACCGCGGAATGACCTTCTGAAGCCGCACGTTGGCCGAGCGCGGGGAACCGGGCGGCCAGGCGAGCCGTGGTGTCTCTGCACGGCCGCGAACGTCACGGTGATCATGATCGAGAACCCGAAGGCGGTGCTCTCGTCACGGATCGTGCTCCGCGCGGCTCGGTCGAGGATGTCCGTCGGCTGATCGTTCTCGGCCGCGGAGGTCCCGTCGCTCACGAGAGCTCGGGCTCGCCGAGGCGGTCGGCCACGATGTCGGCGGTCACCGCGTGTGCGGCCTATTCAGCGTGCCGGATGCGTGACGGGCCCTCTTCGCCCTTCGGGTAGAAGATGAACGTCTCGGCGCAGAGACCGTCGACCTCGGTGTCGATGCTGCTCTGCAACGACCGAACCGTCCGCCCAGTGATCTGCTCGACCGGATCGCAGAACTCGCGCACGGTGGCGTACTGAAAGAACATCCTGAGGTCGCGCAGGCGCTGGTGCTCGCCCATCTTGACCATGTTGCGCTCGGCAGGCGTCAGCGTGTCCTCCAGGAAGCACACCAACGCGTCCTCGCCGGCCCAGACCGCGCGGGCCTTGGTCGGCCCTCGTCCGAACTGGTCCTTGAAGAGCCGCACCATCGTGTTCGAGACTTCCATGAGGACGCTGGTGTGCGCCTCGGCGACGGTGGGCTGCTGCTCGTCGGCGGACAAAGTCCCGCCTCTCTGCTTCTCGGGACGGGGACGCTCAGGCCGAGAAGCTGAAACAGGAGCGCGAAGGCACTCTAGTCCGCCGAGGGGCTCGCGTCCTGTAGGCATGTTGCCCAGCTACAACCGCGCGCTCGACCGTGCTTCCAAGACGAAGCTCGACTAGGAACGACCTAGTCGTTCTGCCGTCACACGGCCGGGGCGAGTCCAGAAGTAACCGACCGACGTTCTGCCTCGCAGCAGCTCACACGCCCCCTTGACGGCTTCGCATGCGCCGATCGAAGACCGCGTAGATCACCGCGAACGGCAACACGACGAGCGGGACGATCCAGCCGTCCTTGCCGATGATCAGCGGCGCGATGAGGGAGGCCAGGAAGACGCCTCCGATGATCCAATAGGCCAGGGCGGTGGGAGGAGTCATGCTCCGAAAGATCCCCCGCGCGGTGGTCCGCCACGCCGTCAGACCCTGTCACCGGTTGTGCGTCAACCGGTGACCGTTGACCCCAGTGGGCGTGGGTACGTTCCGCGGCATGACGGCCAACCGCCTGCGGCGCAAGAACCTCGTCCTCGCGCGCGTCGGCGCGCAATCACTGCACTCGACATGGCTCGACCCGGCGCGCGAGCGGAACTGGGACCTCGTGGTCGTGCCCTACCAGGCGATCCCGCGGCAGCGTCACGCCGACGTGATGGTGACCGGCGTCATCCCGGGGCCGAAGTGGACCGGGCTTCGGGAGCTCCTGAATGCGTGGGATGGCTGGCGCGCGTACGACCGGATCTGGCTGCCAGACGACGACATCGCGACGGATCAGGCCACCCTCAATCGCATGTTCGACATCGCGGACCGGGTCGGGCTCGACCTGTTCGCGCCGGCGCTGCACCCGTCGTCGTACTTCGCCCACTTCATCACGATGCAGAACCCGCGCTTGCACGGCAGGTGGGTGGGATTCGTCGAGATCATGGTTCCGGGGTTCAGCCGCGGCGCGCTCGAACGCCTGCGTCCGACGCTCGATCTGACCGTCACCGGCTGGGGCTGGGGCCTCGACTCGGTGTGGCCCAAGATCCTCGGCTACCGGAACGTCGGCATCATCGACGCCACCCCGGTCGTGCACACCCGCCCGGTCGGCGAGATGCGAGACCGCGACCTCGCCGCCGCCGTACGCGACGAATCCGACCGGATGCTTGCCCAGTACGAATGTCGCCAGACGCACACGACGTTCGGAGCCTTCGGCCCCGACCTCGCGCCGCTGGACCTGACGCCGGACGAGCTGCTGGCGGAGCTCATCGCCGGCGCGCGCGATCTGATCGCCGAAGACCCGCGCATCCTCGGATGGATCCGCGACTACCAACGCCGCGGCGGCGCGGCCGTGGACTACCCGACCGCCGGCACGCCCGGCGGCGGCAGCGTGGCCCGTCAACGCGCCGCGTGAGCCGTTCGTCACCGCGGCTGCCGGCGTTCCTCTTCGGCGTCGGACTCGGCGGCTTCGTCGACGGCATCGTCATGCACCATATCCTCCAGTGGCACCACATCCTCACCGACACCGGACACCACCCGATGACGACGGTGCGCGCCCTCGAGAACAACACGCTCGCCGATGGCCTCTTCCACGCTGCGACCTGGTTCGTCGTCGCCGCGGCGATGCTCCTCACGGTCCGCGCGTGGCAGCGCGGCGACCTCGCGCCGCCGTGGCGTGCCCACGTCGGCATGCTCATCGCCGGCTGGGGTGTGTTCAACCTGGTCGAGGGCCTCATCGACCACCAGATCCTCGGCATCCACCACGTCCGCGACGACCTCGGCGGACCGCTCAGTTGGGACGTCGGGTTCCTCGCGTTCGGCGCACTGCTGACCGCCGCGGGGCTCTTGCTGTCGCGAGACGCAAGGTGCGCGTCCGATGTCCCGTGAGCAGACGAACGTCGCTGATCCGTCGCTCGCGCCGCAGCTTCACCGCGTGATCCACCAGCCCCGACGCTCCGACGGCGCAGGCGTCGGTTGCGGGTCAACCGCGGGCGGTGACCGGAGCTCACGGAGGGAAGAACGGCCCTGGCTGGGACGGGCGCGCGCCATCCGCCGCCGCGGAACGCGCCGGCGCTTGCCCGATCCGGGTCGACGTCGACGAGTGAGGTGTCCTGTTCACGCGACTTCCCGGAACGGCAGGACGTGCCGCGTGCGCGTGAGCTCGAAGAGCCGCATCACGCTCGGCGAGCCAGGCGTCAACTCGAGGTCGAAACCGTCGCGCCGGCTGCGCTCAGCAAGCTTGAGCAGGCAGCGCAGCCCGGTCGAGTCGATGAACGTGAGCGCGCGCAGGTCGATGCTCACCGCGGCCGCTCCCTCGTCGATGGCCTCATCGATCACCCGGGCAAGCGCGTCGACGGTGCTGAGGTCGAGCTCGCCCCATGGCTTGAGGCGTGCGTGGTGGCCATCGCGCGTGGCGGCACACGAGAACTGCGGCGGCTGAAGCGTTGCAGCCATGACTTCCTCCGGATTCGGCTGGTCGGGGAGGGAGTCGCCGAAGGCCGCTGACGGACCGAAGGCTCCTGCCGCTACATCGCATCCTCGGTGCTTCGCGGGGCGCCGCACCGAAGGCTCCTCAGATCGTAGCGTGGGAGGACCGCTCCGAACCCGTGGCGTCAGGCGGCGACGAGGTGCGGGCTCGCCCCGCACGCGGCAACGGCCGCGCGGGCCCCGCCGCGTTCCAGGGCGGCGATCGCCTACGCGAGCTCGTCGCCGAACGCGACATCGTGGCCGAGCTGGCCGAACACCTCCGTCTCGCAGAGCAACCTCCGCGGATCAGATCCCGCCAGGCGGCGGAGGCGATCCGCCGCCGGGTCATCGAGGCCGAGCGGCCGGCCCCTGTCGTCGCTGCCGCGCAACGTCTGGCACCAGCCCGCGAGGGCGAGCGTGAGCAGCGGGTGCGGCAGGTCGCGGCGCCGCGCTTCTGCGATGAGTGACTCGCGTTGAGCATCCTGGTCTTGGTGAGCGCGTACGGCCGCACGTCCGAGACGAACTGAACGCCGACACGGTCAAGCGGCGGCCGGCCTGCGCTGAAGGCGTCCTCGATGACCCACTGACTGAACGGCTCGGTGACGACGGGCCACCCATCGCGAACTCCGAAGCAGCGCTCGAGGTACGCACGGTCCTCTTCGGTCGTGCACGGCGTGATCCGGTCGATCATGCTGCTCGGAAAGGCGGCGTGCTCCTCCAGCCACGCCGGGACCGACGGATCCCGCCGCTCGGCGCACGGCATGACAGCGGTCCTGGTCACGGCTCCGTTGTCGGTGAGGTTGTCGCACGAGAGGACGGTGAATGGTGCCCGGCCGGCGGTCCGGCGGACGGCCAGGGCGTCGACGAGGTATCGGATCGCTCGCGCGTCGCCGCCGTAGCCGTTCGCGGTGATCGTCAGCGTGACGAGACGATCGTCCTCGGGCGCGTAGAGGTAGCGGCGGATCGCCCCGATGACGCGCGCCTGGTCGCCGCGCTCGCCGCGCGACAACACCGTGTTGGAACGACCCACGCCGATGTGCACGACCGACGGCGTGAGCGCGACCCGGTCGTACGTCGGAATCCCGACACGGGCGCCACAGCCTGCAAGGCCGCGCTGATCGAGCGGGGCGGTCGACTCACGGCTGTAGGACATCTCCATGCGCGCTGCGCGACACCCTCCGCGTTGGCCTGCAACCGGCAGACGCGAGGCGCTCCGGGGAGGGGTACGCCTG
This sequence comes from uncultured Solirubrobacteraceae bacterium, assembly GCA_902806215.1. Lineage (GTDB taxonomy): Bacteria > Actinomycetota > Thermoleophilia > Solirubrobacterales > Solirubrobacteraceae > CADCVT01. The sequence goes on from CADCVT010000111.1 coordinate 18,179, forward strand.
CGTTGTCCAACGACGAGGGGAACACGATGGCCGACCCTGTGCCCGCCGGCAGCGACGTCTCTTCCGGCACCTACAAGTGCACGAACTGTGGCAACGAGCTGCAGGTGACCTCGACGAAGCACCTCCCACCGTGCCCGAGCTGCGGCAACGGTGAGTACGCGACGCAGTCCGGCGGCGATGCCGCCGACGATCCGTACCCCGACCGGGAGTAACCGGGCGGCGACATCCGACGGGACCCCGTGACGCAGGAGCGGGGAGCAGCGCCGCGACAGGCGGGGGTGGGCTGCCGGCGCCACCCCGACAGTTTGGAGCCCGTCACGACACTGCCTCCACCGACTTGGTTCGACGCGAGTCCAGCCGCTCGCAGGTCATACGAGCTGGCGTCCCACACGCTGAAGCCCGGACGGTAACCAGAGCCTCAGAGCGCCGTGCCACGGAGGGGTTGGCCGGGAACACGCACCTCAGGTGGATGCAGAAAGGTTGCGGCGGAAGCCTCGTGGGAGCTTCCTGAGGCTTCCGCCACATGGACGGCCAAGGCGAGTTGTGTGGCGTGCGTTGCCGCGACGCCTATCGCCTGAAAAAAGAATGCCCGGCCGCCGACACCGCGTCACCGCGGCGGTTGCGGCCCAACGCAGGTCTATCCCTCCGCCCCGGTCGCGGCGTGCGCCTCGCCCACCGGCTTGGACTGCGAAGAGCCGCGCTGACGCAGCCAGATCGAGAAGACGACCATCGACGCCACTGCGAGGAACTCCGACTGCCAGTTCTGCAGGGTGCGGTTCCAGAAGTCCGACGATCCCGCGTACTGCACCAGCGTCAGTCCGGCCTCCTGGTGATCGAGCTGCTCGGCGTTGTACTCGACCCGTCCCGTGATGAGCTGGCCGAACCACGACGCCAACCAGATCGCGCCCATCAGGAGCAGGAGCGAGTTCGAGTACACGAGCGTCCGGAACCCACCCGCCTTCGCCCACTTCGGTGAATCCGGCTCGGCGTGCTCGCCGAGCTTCTGATCCTCGTCGGACTCGCCGCCGGCCTTCCCGACGGGTTTGGACTCGGTTGAGCCGCGCTGGACGAGCCACACCGTGCCGAGGATGAACAGCGTGAACTGGAGGTACTCCGACTGCCAGTTCTCCATCACGTCGACCCAGAACGCCGACGAGAGGAGATACCGCCACAGCGAGAGCGTCTCGCCCTGATGCGCGACCTGATCGTGGTTGAAGTCGGCGTGCCCGACGAACGCCTGGCCGATCAGCGACACGGCGAAGAACGCCAGGAACACCAGCGTCAGCGAGTTCTCGCGGACGTAGCGGCTCACTGCCCGAGCGCCCCGATCACGATCGCGAGCACGAGCCCGAGGGCGATGATCAGCAGCGTCAGCACGTAGAGCGAGCGCATCAGGCCTCCACCTCGCAGTCGAACGGCCGGTCGCGCGGCTTGCCGTCCTCCGGCTTGCAGCCGATGGCGGTGAGCTTCCATCCAGTCGGCTCGCGGTTGAGGAACACGCTCTCGCCGTTGCGCAGATCGACCTTGGCGTTCGTGATGTACACGTGCACGGCGACGACGGCGCCACCGTCGTACTCGAGCCGAGTGATGACACCGCGGCACGACTGCTCGGTCTGGCTCTCGAGCTCCTTGACGATCGCAGCGCTGAGCTGCGCGCACGCCTCCTCGGGGCGGTCTCGGCGGACGGCGTCGAAGAAGCGCTCCGTCACGTCGCGGGCTTGCTCGCGGTCGTCCGATGTCCCGCAGCCGGCTGTCAGCGTGAGGAGGAAAAGCAGGACAAGACGCGGCCGCATGGGGCGCCCGAGTCTCGGGACGCAGCCGGTCGGAACCGGCCTAAGCCGCTACCGTCAGGACTTGCTCGCGGCGGCCTTGCCGCCCTTGCGGCCGGCCTCCTGCTTCTGCTTGCGGTTGCCGCCGCTGCCCGAGCCGCTGCTCTTGCTGCTCTGACTGCTCCCGCCGCCGCCCGAGTTCTTGCCGCCCTTCTTCGAGGCGGCGTTGTCCGAGCCGGCGTTCGCGTTGGAGATCGCCGCCGCCCGGCCCTTGCTCATGCCCTTCTTCCGCAGGCCCTCGTACTGCTCGTCGTCCTTGACGCTGGAACCGTGATCTTTCGCCATGCGCAGGTATTACCCGGGCGGGGCCCCAGGAGCTGCCGGGGCCGTTGTCCTCGAACACCGCCGACCCCTTCTCTTCCGCGTCAGACGTCGAGCGAGTCGAATCGCGGCGTCGCGCGCGCGTGGATCTAGACGCGACGCGTAAAGGCCTCGCTTCGATGGCCAAGCACGTTGGCGGATCGCTCTCGTGTCGTAGCCCCTGTCCAGAAGCTCTGTGGCCAGCGAGGTGCCGCAGCACGTGTGGGGTCATCCAGGGACACCTGCCGTTCGGGCAGCAGGTCGGAGCCGGCGGCGGAGGTTGTGGCTGTCCTGGTGGGTGCCGCGGTTGGTGGCGAAGATCGGATCGCCGGGGTGAGCGAACACCGCCTCGCGACGAGCGGCATCGAGAGCGCTCTCGAGCGTCGGAACAACGGCGACTGGTCGGATGCCAGCGGCGGTCTTCGCGTGGTCGACGATGCGGCCGTCCGGCCACTGGCGGCAGACGAGGAGCACCGGACCGTCGTCGGTCCGAGCCAGGTCTTCCCACCGCAGGCCGAGCGCCTCGGCGATCGGGACGCCGGTCCAGCGGAGCACGAGAACGAGGAGGCGGTCTCGCGGGTCGAGCTCGGCGGCCAGCGCGGCAACCTGCTCGCGGCTCAGCGTCTTCGGCCGGCCGCGCGCAGCCCGGCGGCTCTCGACCACCACGCAGACACGCGCTGCGTCGGTGGGGATGATCTCGAGCTCGTAGGCCTCCGCGAGCATCGCTTGAGCGGCGTGATGATCTTGCGGATCGTCCGGGCCGCCAGGTCGCGTCCGAGGAGCAGCGCGAGGGATCGGCCACCGGGAAGCTCAACGAGACCAAGCGGTACTCGTACGACGCCGAGGGCCGCCGCACGGGGATGACGAACACCAACGCGGCCGGCAGCAAGCGCGAGTTCACGTTCGGCAGGGACGCGACGAGCAACGTGTCGATGCTGCTGGACGAGACCGGAAAGGCGCAGGCGTCCTACGGCTACACCGCCTACGGCGAGTCCGACGAGGCGATGACGGAGGAGCGCGACGCCTTCTCGACGACGGGAGCGACGACGAACGACAAGAACCCGCTGAACCCGTACCGCTACACCGACAAGCGCCTCGACACGGGCTCGAACACGCTCGACATGGGCGCCCGGTGCTTCGGACCCGGGACGGGGCAGTTTCTGCAGGAGGACCAGTACAAGGACGCGCTCGGCGATCTCGGACTCAGCACCGACCCGCTGACGCAGAACCGCTACGCCCTGGCCGGCGGCAATCCGGTGTCGTTCATGGAGACGGACGGGCACGAGCCTTCCAGCTCGTACACCGATCGCCGCAACGCGAACTACTACTACTCGCGGCGCAAGCGCCGGACGAGCGGGACCGCCGCCAGCGAGCGCGCGGCGACCAGCACGAGGCCGGCCTACCAGCAGCGCGTCGACAACAGCTGGCGCGAGGGCAGCGGCCGGGCCGTGCGAGACAGCGTGGCCGCGACCCGCAGGGCCGAGCGCGCGGACGACGTCATCAGCGTCGTGAAGAACACGGTCAACAGCGCTGGCGACGCCGCCCAGGGCGCCGCCAGGGAGGCCGGCAAGATCAAGGACAGCGCGCGCAAGGCGGCGTACCGCGAGGCCAACAACGCCTACGCGGAGGCCCGGCGGATGGCCGACATCGGCAAGACGCGCGCCTTCCGGTCGCTCCAGCGCGACTTCAAGCCGCTGGGCGCTCTGACGGGCCCGGCGGGCATCACGGCGGTGGCCGGTCTGGACTTCGCCGAGAACCTCCGCAAGGGGCAGAGCCTGCCGGAGGCGGCCGGCCGGACCGCCTTGACCACCGCGGGCGGAGTCGGCGGGGCGTATGGCGGCGCGGTCCTGGGCGCGGCCGGGGTCGGTCTGTTCACGGCGAATCCGGTCGCCGCGGTTGGTGGCGCCGCGGTGGGCGGTGCGGGCGGCGGGTACGGTGGTAGCAAGGCCGGCGATTGGCTCGGCGACCAGTTCTTTGGACCGGAGGCCGAATGACCAGAAGTGAATGGCTGTGGCTGTCCTTCGGCCTCGTGGCCGCGGTCATGGCCTGCTTCCTCTCGGTGACGCGGGTCTGGCGCGGTGAGCTGCTCGGACGGGACGCCATCTCGAAGGACGCCGCGCAGGGAGCCGCCTTCGTCCGATCAGCACCGACGGGATGCTTCATGTTCCTCGGGTTCATGATCATCTGCTTCGCCGCGGGACTCCTGTCTCCGGAGGGGGGAACCGCTCCGGCGTGGCTTGCGGTGGTGACCTTCGTCTTCCTCGGGGTGTGCATGGTCCTGCTGGGCACGATCATCGCGTTCAACGTCCCGAGGGCGCTGGTGCCTCCCGAGCGCCGAGATGAGCGCGGGCTGCTCTCGACGAAGCAGAACAACCGGTCGGGAGGGCCCGCGGCCGAGGTCGATCGTCCGGCCTCGGATCGCAGATGAGATCGCGGTCGCGGGCGGTCGCGCTTGCCCTGGCGGCGCTGATGGGCGCGGCCGGGTGCGGTGGAGACGACCGCGGAGACAAGGAGGCCAAGCCGCCGGACGACGCCGCCCGGAAGGCCTCGTTCGTCACCCGCGCCGACGCCGTCTGCACGAAGTTCGCGGAGCGGACGGCCCAGGAGCCGGAGGCGCAGACGAGGCGCGGACCCGCACGGCAGGTGACCGAGACTCGGGAGACGGCGGCCGCGACGCTCGACGAGCTGCGCCGGCTCGATCCGCCGAAGGCCGATCGCCAGATCCTCGACCGGTACTTCGCCTCGTCGAGGGCTCGGTGCGCGATCTCCTGCCGCGCCTCGAGCGTGCGGTCGAAGGCGGGCGCGAGGCGGAGGCAGAGAAGCTCTTCGCGGAGGTGCGGGCCCGGGGCGCGGAGGCCGGACGGCTCGCGCGGCAGTACGGCTTCCGGGCCTGCGGGCGGTCCGGCGCGCCACGGAGCCAGGGCGCCTGAACCGGACCGGCGGACCCGCGGCGGAGGACCATCCTCCGGACTCGGAGCGTCTGGTGAGCGTCACCGCCACGCGCCACCACGCCACCACGCCGCAGCGTCGCTCGCCAGCACGCGCAGGCCGCACGTCCGACTCGCGACGAGCTCGCCTCGTGCGATAGCGCGCCGCACCGACCGCGCAGCGACGGAAGGGGACATTGCTGGGTCCTGCGAGGGACCCAGTGGGACCCAGTAGCTGCTCAGAGAGCAGTAGCGAGGACGAGCGAGGAGACGAGAGATCCCGCCTTAGCGGGGGGATCCGATGAAGCCCTCTGCCGGACTCGAACCGGCGACCCCTTCCTTACCATGGAAGGCCCTGGGCGTCATCGGCGTCCCCGGTGTCCGGGAAGACCGATGAATGCTGGACATGTCGGACCTGACGGTACTTCGCGGACCGGATGGCGGGACCCAGCACGGACCCAGTGCCGGCCTCGTCTCTGCGGCCTACGGGTGAGCGTGCCGCATGCGCACGGGCCCTCTTCGCCATTCGGGTAGACGATGAACGTCTCGACGCGGAGACCGTCGGCCTCGGTATCGATGCTGCTCTGGAACGACCGGGCGCCACGCCGCCTCTCGTTGACGGACAACACCTTCAGTGTGGCCCGCGGTCACCGCGGGAAAAGCTCCGCCCACGGCGGGCGGGCGCGGCCACCCAGCGGTGGCGGAGACGTCACGGCGCTTGCCCCGGCAGCGTCCGCCCGCCTCCCCCTTCCGCGAACCGATCAGCGACGTCTCTCGATGAGCCCTTACGAAGCCCAGATCGCACGCGTCCGGGGAGCCATGGCGCCCGCTGCACGCCCTCTTAGCTCAGTTGGTAGAGCACTTCCATGGTAAGGAAGGGGTCGCCGGTTCGAGTCCGGCAGAGGGCTTCCC
>CADCVT010000112.1 GCA_902806215.1 uncultured Solirubrobacteraceae bacterium
GAAGCGACGCTCGGGCGCCTCTCCGGCTACCCGAACATCTCGGTCGAGGAGGAGCAGCAGATGAACGAGCAGTTCCAGCAGGTCACCGGCGCGTAGCCTCCGTGCGGCTGTCGCAGCGACGCACGCTCCTCCCCTACCTGCTGCTCGCGCCGGGCCTGGCGTGGCTGCTCGTGTTCTACCTGGTGCCCTCGCTCAACCAGGTCTACGTGTCGCTGCAGAGCGGGAACTTCGAGGTCGGCTACACGTTCGACTGGAACTTCGCGACGTACGCCGACGCGCTGACCGACTACCAGGAGCAGTTCCTGCGCTCGCTGCGGTTCGCCGCGACGGCGACGCTGGCGGCGTTCGTCATCTCGTTCCCGCTCGCGTACTTCATCGCGTTCAAGGCCGGGCGCTTCCGGAACCTGATGCTGCTGCTCATCATCCTGCCGTTCTTCACGTCGTACCTCGTGCGGACCGGCGCCTGGCAGATCATCCTGTCCGACAACGGCTTCGTGGCCGAGCGCTTCCGCGACGTCGGGCTGCTGAGCGACGGCGGGCGGCTGCTGGCGACCGAGTTCGCGGTGGTCGCGGGCATCACCTACAACTTCCTGCCGTTCATGGCGCTGCCGCTGTACGTGTCGCTCGAGAAGATCGACGCGCGGCTGATCGAGGCGGCCACCGACCTGTACGCGTCGCGCCGGCAGGCGTTCCTGCGCGTCACGCTCCCGCTGGCGCTGCCGGGGATCTTCGCGGGCTCGCTGCTGACGTTCATCCCCGCGGTCGGCGACTTCGTCAACGCGCAGCTGCTGGGCACGTCGCGCCAGTCGATGATCGGCAACGTCATCCAGTCGAAGTTCCTCGTCGTCACGGACTACCCGGAGGCCGCCGCGCTGTCGTTCGTGCTGCTGCTCGTGCTCGTCGCCTGCGTCGCGATCTACTCGCGCGCGCTCGGTGCCCGGTCACTGCAGGAGGCGGCGGTCTGATGGGCCTCTCGCGGCTGCGCACGCCGCTGCTCGGCGCGTGGTCGGTGCTCGCGCTCGTCTACCTGTTCGTCCCGATCGCGGTCGTGATCGCGTTCTCGTTAAACGACCCGTCGGGGCGCTTCAACCTCACGTGGGAGGGCTTCACGCTCGATCACTGGAAGCACCCGTTCGCCGTCGAAGGGCTCGGCGAGGCGTTCAAGAACTCGCTGCTGATCGCGGCGATCTCGACGGCGATCGCGGTCGCGCTGGGGACCGCGATGGCGATGGCGCTCGTGCGGCATCGCTTCCGCGGGCGCTCCTCGCTCGACTTCTTCGTCTTCCTGCCGCTGGCCACGCCGGAGGTCGTCCTCGGCGCGGCTCTGCTCGGCCTCTTCATCACGATGAACACCGAGACGGGCTTCGTGACGATCGTGATCGCGCACGTGATGTTCAGCGTGTCCTACGTCGTCGTGACGATGCGCGCACGGCTGGAGGGCATGGACCGCTACATCGAGGAGGCCGCCCGGGATCTTGGTGCCAACGGCTTCGACACGTTCCGCCTCGTGACGCTGCCGCTGATCGCGCCGGGAGTCGCCGCGGCCGCCCTCCTGACGTTCGCGCTCTCGGTCGACGACTTCGTCATCACGAACTTCACCGCCGGGCAGACCTCGACGTTCCCGCTGTTCATCTGGGGCGCCGCGCGCCAGGGCGTCCCGCCGCAGGTCAACGTGCTGGCGACGGGGCTGCTCGTCGCGGTGCTCGTGCTCATGGCGCTGAACGTGGCGTGGCAGAAGAAGCGGGCACGGGCGGACGCCCGCGTCGCCGTGGAGCCCGCTCGGGCCGCGGTGCAGCCCGGCCTCGCGCAGTGACGGTCCTCTTCGTCGAGCACCCGGACGGCGGTGGGCCGGGCGTGTTCGAAGACGTCGTCCCGATGATGCGCTGGCAGGCCTGGTGCTCGGACCCACCCAACGTCTCCCTGGACGCGGTCGTCGTGTACGGCGGTTCGCACAACGTCGTCGGCGGGCCGGAGTGGCTCTCGCGTGAGATCGCGTGGCTCTCCGAACGGCTCAGCGAGGGAGTCCCGGTGCTTGGCGTCTGCCTCGGTGCGCAGGTGCTTGCCGCGGCGTCGGGCGCTCCCGTGTCGCGGTCGCTGCCGCCGGAGATCGGTTGGCATCCGGCGTGGCTCACCGACGCGGGCCGGGCGGACCCGGTGCTGTCGGTGTACGAGCCGTCGTTCGTCGCGTGCCAGTGGCACTCGTGGGCGTTCTCGCTTCCCGCCGGCGCGTCGCTGCTGGCGCTCAGTGCGGCGTGCCCGCAGGCGTTCCGGTACGGGTCGTCGGTCGGCGTGCAGTTCCACCCCGAGGTCGACGCGCCGACCCTCGACCGCTGGATCGGCGACTGGCGCAACGACCCCGACGCGGTCTCGCGCGGGTTCGATCCGGAGTACGCGCGGGCCGAAGCGGCGCAGCGCCTCCCGGCGTGGAACGAGGACGGCCGCAGGCTCTTGCGGGCCTTCCTGGAAGACGCCGCCTAGACGCTCCGAAAATTGGGCTGAGCGCGTGAGTTCATCGAACGTCGCGTGTCTCAACAATCGTGTTTGCCGAGCGTTTCGTTCGTGGTATCGAGTGACTGTGCGCCACCCCCGCACCGTCCTGGCTCTCCTGGCCGTGGTCCTTCCCGCCGTGCCCGCGCACGCGGAAGCACCCGAGCGACTGACCGTCTCGAACGCGTCGGGCGACGCCGTCCAGCTCGTCTCGCGCGGCGACTGCTGGGACGTCTTCGACGCCACCGAGGCCACCGGCGAGCCCAGCCTCTGCGGGCCGGGCGCATGGCCCGAGCCGGGCGGCGAGTGGGGCCCGGTGCTCGAGGCCGCCGGCGGCTCGAAGCTCGTCGTCAGGGCGGCGTCGCCGATCGAGGGCGCCGAGCTGGCGGCCACCACGAACTTCCCGCTCGGGCTGACGACGCCCGACGGCAGGCCCGTCCTCAACGAGACACTGGCCGGGCCGCTCGAGGGCGAGGCGACCGGCGAGGACGGGCGCAGCCTGACCTTCGAGCTGCCGCGCCTGGATCCCCGCGCGGCGCGCCGCCTCGCCGTCGCGCTCGTCGTGCGTCACGAGGACAGCGAGCGGCACTTCGCGTTCGCGCTCCGCACGCCCGCCTCCCCGGCCGCGAAGGCGCCGAAGGCCCCGCCGCCCCTGCCGCCCGCTCCCGCACCCACCCTCGCTCCGGGCCTGACGCCGCGCCCGCCCGACCTCGGCGCGCGGGCCGCGCTGCGCCGGGGCCGCCTCGTCGTCCGCTTCTTCGCCCACCACCCCGGCCGCATCCGGCTCAGCGCGCTCGGCCGCAAGACCCGCTGGGTCACGCCGAAGGTCGGCCGCTGGCAGCGGGCGACGCTCCCGCTGTCGACGGACCAGGACCGGGTCGGCGTCCGACTGACGCAGAGGACCCGCGCGGGCCTCGTCAGCCGCACCGGCGCGGTGCTGGTCACCCCGCCGTCGGGCTGAGCGCCGGGCGCGATCTCGCCGAGATCGACGTTGTCGTCCTATGACAGCGGTTCCGTCGATCTCGACGGCGGATGGGTCAGACTGGACGGCATGGCTCGCGGCGACACCGGCTTCCCCGGCTCGGACGCGCAGGACGACTTCCTGCGCGCGCGGCGCCGGCAGACCGTACGCCGCCTCACCCGCGGGCTCGGCGGCGGCGACGTCGACGTCATCCTGCCCTTCGGCGAGGTCGTCGCGGAGCTCGGCCGCACCGGCGAGCGCGACATCGGCCTGCAGGCGGTCCCGCTCGACACGATCGTCGGCACCGTCGACCGCGGCAAGGAGTTCGACCGCGGGTTCCGCCCGACGTCGTCCCAGGTGCGCGGGCGCTGGGAGCGGATGGCCAACGCGATGCGGCGGGGTGAATCGGTCCCGCCAGTCGACCTCTACCGTGTCGGCGACGTCCACTTCGTGCGCGACGGCCACCATCGCGTGTCGGTCGCCCGCGCGCTCGGCCGTGCCGACATCGACGCGCACGTCGTCGAGGTGCTCACCCGGGTCGGCGCCGACCGCTCGCTCAAGCTCGCCGACCTCCCGCTCAAGGGCCATGAGCGTCTCTTCCGCGAGCGCGTGCCGCTGGACCCGCCACGCGCCGTGCGCGTCCGCCTCACCGACCCGTGGAAGTACGGCCAGCTCGCCGAGGGCGTCGAGGGCTGGGGCTTCCGCGTGATCCAGGACCGTCAGGAGCTGTTCTCGCGCGAGGAGATCGCGCGGGCGTGGTTCGAGGAGGAGTTCGTCCCGGTGGTCGAGATGCTCCGCGACGCCGGCCTGATCCGGCGCAACGAGACCGACGCCGACGCCTACGAACGGCTCGGCGGCGTCCGCTACCGCCTGTGGCGCACGATGGACTGGAACGAGGACATCGTCGACCGCCTGACCCGCGAGGACACCTGACCTGAACTGATCGGCCCTCAAGGTCAGCAGATGACGTACGACGACATGGGACGTGCCTCGTTCCCCTCGTTCCCCTCGTTGCGCCCTGGTCCTGGCACTGCTCGTTCTCGCCGCGACGCTGGGCCTTTCCCCTTCCGCGCTCGCCTCCCCGCTCCCCGGGTCGTCCTTCGACTCCGGTGACGGCAACCAGGAGGACACGGTCGGCCTCGACTGGCAGGGCGCCAACTCGGCGGGCCGCGTCGTCGCCTCGCCCGACGCCAACGACGACTGCTTCGTCGGCGGGGTCAAGGAGCTCACGCCGAACGCGTGGGCGTTCAACCGCTCGGCCGGCGGCTGCACGCCGGGCAAGTCGAACCTGCGCGTCGCGTTCGCGAACCCCGAGTCGGCGGCGACGACCACGTTCGGGCACTTCGGGTTCTTCCGCAACGACACGACCGGCAACTCCTTCCTCACCTTCGAGCTCAACCAGCAGGCCGCGTCGTGGACCAACGCGACCGGGACGACGATCCCGTGCCGCTCCAACGGCGACGTCCTGATCTCGTTCGAGGTCGGTGGCAGCTCGCTGACGACGAGCGTCTACCAGTGGACCGGCGACGGCAGCGGCCCGCCCTCGTGCCCGAACGGCGCCGCGGGCACGTTCGCGGGCTCGGGCACCGTGCCGGCGACGCGCTTCCAGGGGCAGATGAACGCCAGCGCGCTCATCCAGAACTTCATCGACGCCGGCATCTACGGGGCGACCTTCCCGGCGAACTCGTTCGGCGAGGCCGCGATCGACCTCCCCGCGGTCATGCAGTCGATGGGCCAGAGCCGGTGCTTCGGGTTCCTGCAGATGCAGGTCCACTCGCGCTCGTCGTCCTCGATCTCCTCGGCGATGATCGACTACACGACGCCGGTGCCGGTGTACGTCCAGTCGTGCGCGGTCATCGGGACGCAGTACCAGGACACGAACGGCAACGGAACGCGCGACGGCGGCGAGCCGCCGCTGGCCGGCTTCCGCATGTACGCCGACCTCGACGACGACGGCGTGCGCGATCCGGGCGAGCCGACCGGCGTCTCCGACGCCAAGGGCTTCTACCGCCTGCTCGGCGTCCCCGCCGGGACCGTGCGCGTCCGGCAGGAGCCGAAGGCGGGCTGGCGCTGCTCGCAGCCGAGCCCCTGCTCGTACAGCCGCTCCATCGTCAGCGGCGGCAACTCGACCGGCAACGACTTCGGCAACCTCGGCCCGTCGACCGCGACCGGCACGACCTACGACGACCTCGACGGCGACGGCACACGCGATGCGGACGAGCCCGGCCTCGGGACCGTGCGCGTCTACGCCGACCTCGACGACGACGGGACGTTCGACGACGGCGAGCCGTTCACGAGCTCGGCGCCGGACGGGACGTGGAGCCTGAACGACGTTCCCGCCGGCACGTACCGGATCCGCCAGGTCACGCCGGCGAGCTGGACCTGCTCGGCCCCGGCGCCGTGCTCGTCGCAGCACGCGTTCTCCTCGGGCTCGGTCGTGGAGGGCATCGTCTTCGGCTCGTACGGCCCGGCGACGCTCTCCGGCCGCGTCTTCGAGGACCTCTATGGCGACGGCGGAGCCTTCGGCGCCGGCGACACCGCGGTCGCGGGCCGCCAGGTCTTCCTCGACGCCAACGGCAACGACGCCTTCGACGTCGGCGAGCGCCAGACGACGACCGACGCGAGCGGCCTCTACAGCATCGGCGGCCTCGCCCCCGGCGCCTACACCGTGCGCGTGACCGGCGCGACCGGCTGGTACTGCACCCGCCCCGCCGCCACCGACGCGGCGTGCGAGCTCACGCACACCGTCACCTCCGCCCAGCCCGCCGGCGGCCGCGACTTCGGCCTCGGACGCTTCGCCACGGTGTCGGGCTCCAGCTTCGACGACACGAACGGCAACGGCGTGCGCGACGAGACCGGCACGCTCGCAGGCTTCACCCACTACGTCGACCTCGACGGCGACGACGCGCACGACGCCGGCGAGCCGTCCGCGGTGTCGGCCACCGGCGGCGGCTACACGATCACCGGCGTGCGCGCCGGCTCGTGGACACTGCGCCAGCTGCCCAACGGCGCGTACGCCTGCACGAGCCCGTCTCCGTGCACCCACGCCCTGACCGTGACGTCCAACGGCACGGTGACGGCGCGCAACTTCCTCGACTACGTGTCGCGGTCGGTCTCCGGCACCGTGTTCAACGACACCGGGACGATCGGCACCGTCGGCGAGGCCGGGGAGACCGGCGTGCACGGCTTCACCGTCTTCTTCGACGACAACGGCGACGGCCTCGTCACCACGGGCGAGACGTCGACGACCACGAACTCGCTCGGCAGGTACACGCTCACCCGCAGCGCGAACGGCAGCTACGAGGTCAAGATCCTCGTGCAGTCCGGCTGGGCCTGCTCCGCGCCTGTGCCCTGCCGCCGGACCGGCTCGATCGGCTCGGGCCAGTCCGACGCCGACCAGCACTTCGGCGTGCGTGGCCCGGCGGTCGTCACCGGCACCCTCTTCGAGGACTCCGACGGCGACGGCGCCGCGCGCGAGACCGGCGAGCCGGGCCTCTCCGGGCGGACCGTCTACGTCGACCTCGACGGCGACGCGGTCAAGGACGCCGGCGAGCCCGAGGCCACGACCACGGCCACCGGCGCCTACTCGGTCAGCGTCGGCACCTCCGTTGCCGCCGGCACCTACCCGGTCCGGCAGGTCCTCCCCACCGGCTGGACCTGCTCGCGGCCGGTGCCGTGCACCCACCCGGTGACCACGACGAGCGGGAGCGTCAGCGGCCGCGACTTCGGCTCGTACACGACCGGCTCGATCAGCGGAACGGTGTCCGAGGACGCCGACGCGGACGGCGACGCCGACGGGCCGCTTGCCGGACGGTCGGTCTCGCTCGACACGGACGGCGACGGCACCGGCGACGCGACCGCGACGACCGACAGCGCCGGCTTCTACGCCTTCCCCGGCCTCGCCCCGGGCTCGTACGCCGTCCGCCAGGTGCTGCCGACCGGCTGGACCCAGTCGAGCCCCGCCGCCGGCCATGCGGTCACGATCGCGTCGGGCACCGCGCGCACCGGCCGCGACTTCGCCTCGTGGACGACCGCTTCGATCACGGGCATCGCCTTCGACGATGAGAACTTCGACGAGTCCGCGCGCGTCGGCACCGACGACCCGCTGCCGGGGCGCACGCTCTACCTCGACGACGACGGCGACCGGACGCGCGACGCGGGCGAGCCGACCGCGACGACCGACGGCTCGGGCGCCTACGCCTTCAGCGGCCTGCGCCCCGGGGCCCACACGGTCCGGCCGGTCATGCCCGACGGCTCGGCCTGCTCGTTCCCCGACACGTGCTCGGCGACGGTGACGCTCGTCTCGGGCCAGATCGCGGCGAACCGCGACTTCGGCTCGTACGTCGGCGCGACGGTCAGCGGCACGGTCTTCGAGGACCTCGACGCCGACGACGCCCCGCGGGAGCCGGGCGAGCCCGGCCTCGCCGGGCGCCGCGTCTTCCTCGACGCCACCGACGACGGCAACGAGACCCGCGACGCGCACGAGCCCACCATGCTGACCGGTGCCGACGGCAGCTACGCGTTCTCCGGCGTCACGGCCGAGGACTGGCAGGTCCGGCTCGAGCTGCCCGCCGGGTTCGACTGCGACTCGCCCTCGCCGTGCCGCCGCGACCTCGCGCTGACCTCCGGCGCCACCGAGACCGGCCAGGACTTCGGCGTGCACACGACCGCCACCATCTCGGGCCACCTGTTCACCGACCGCGACGCCGACGGCGCCGCGCAGGAGTTCGGCGAGAACGACCAGCCCGAGCGCGACGTCTTCCTCGACGCCGACCTCGACGCCGTCAAGGACGACGGCGAGCGCACGACGACGACCGACGACCGCGGCGACTACGCGTTCGCCGGCGTGCAGCCCGGCACGTATCGGGTGCGGCAGGTGCTCCCCAGCGGGTGGACGTGCTCGACGCCCGACCCGTGCCTGCACGACGTCACCGTCGTCTCGGGCCAGGCCGTCACCGGCCGCGGGTTCTCCTCGTGGACGACCGCCTCGTTCACCGGCACCTACTTCGAGGACGAGGACGCCGACGGCGACTACCCCGAGCCCGCCGACGGCGGCGTCGCCGGGCGCACGGTCTACCTCGACCTCGACGAGGACGCTGCTCTCGACGGTGGCGAGCCGACGACCACCACGGCCGCCAACGGCGACTTCGGCTTCGCGAACCTGCCGCCCGACGAGTACGTCGTGCGCGCCGCCGCGCAGCCGGCCGCCTGGACCTGCTCGTACCCGCAGCCGTGCTTCGCCGCGATCACGCTCGAGGCCAACGAGCGCGCGCAGGACGTGAACTTCGGCGCCTGGACGACCGGCATCGTCGCCGGTGCGCTCACCCGCGCGTCCGACGGCGCCGCGATCGCCGGCTGGCCTGTCTACGCCGACCTCAACGGCAACGCCGCCCGGGACACGGGCGAGCCTGCCGACACCACCGACGCCACCGGCGACTACGAGCTCACGCTCGACCCGAAGGCCTACGCGATCCTCGAGGTCGTCCCGTCGGGCTGGACCTGCACGACGCCGGACCCGTGCCGTCACGACGTGACGGTCACGTCGCAGGCGACGATCTCGGGGCGCGACTTCATCAACGTCCGGGCCGCCGCGCTGGCCGGCACGGTCTTCGACGACGCCGACGGCGACGGCAGCCGCGACGGCGGCGAGACCGGCCACGGCGGCGTCCGCGTCTTCCTCGACGAGGACGGCGACGACGCGTTCACGACCGGCGAGCCGTCGACGACCACCGCCGCCGACGGCACGTGGGACCTCGGCGTCGAGGCCGGCACGCACGACGTGCGCACCGAGCTCCCCGCGGACACCCGCTGCGACGTCCCCGCGGGCTGCGAGCGCTCGGCGACCGTCGCCTCCGGCGAGACCGCCGACGGGCTCGACTTCGCCCTGTGGCAGACCGCGTCGATCGGCGGCACGCTGACCGAGGACGAGGACGCCGACGGCAGCGGCGACGCGCCGCTCGCCGGCCGGACGGTCTACGCCGACCTCGACAGCGACGGCGCCAAGGACGACGGCGAGCCCGGCGCGACGACCGCGGGCGACGGCACCTACACGATCTCCGGCCTCTCCCCCGGCACCCACGCGATCCGCCTCGTGGCGGCAACCGGGAGCACCTGCTCGGTCCCCGACCCGTGCATCCGGTCGGTCACGGTCGCCAGCGCGGCGGCGGAGACCGGCGCCGACTTCACCGTCTGGCGCGACGCGACGATCGACGGCGTCCTCGTCGAGGACAGCGACGGCGACGGAACCCGTGACAGCGGCGAGATCGGCATCGAGGGCCGGACGGTCTTCGTAGACGGCAACGACAACGGCACCCGCGACGACGGGGAGCCGCAGGCGACCACCGGCGCGAGCGGCGCCTACGCGCTGACCGGCCTCAAGCCGGGCACGCACCGCGTGCGCGTCGTCCTGTCCACCGGCTGGCGCTGCGCGGCCGTCCAGAGCTGTGCCGCCACCGTCACCACGAGCAGCGGCGACACCACGACGCACGACGTCGCCGCGTGGCGCCCGGCGACGATCAGCGGTACCGTCTTCGAGGACCGCGACGCCGACGGCGGCGCGCGTGAGGACGGCGAGGGGGCGCTCGCAGGGCGCACCGTCTTCGCCGACCTGAACGACGACGGAGACCTCGACGACGGCGAGCCGTCGGCCACCACCGACGACGACGGCGCGTACGCCATCGGCGGCCTGGAGCCCGGCAGCTACGCCATCCGCCTCGTCGTCCCGTCCGGCTGGGAGTGCACCCGGCCCGCCACCTGCACGGCGGACGTCGGCACCACCAGCGGCAGCACGCCCGCCGGCCCGGACTTCGGCCTCGTCACCGTCGCCGCCGACCTCGCCGTCGCGATCGAGCGCGACGCGGGCGACCTCGTCGCCGGCCGCCCCACCGGCTGGACGGTCACCGCACGCAACGGCGGGCCGTACAGCGCCCCGAACGCGACGCTCACGATCACCCTTCCCGACGGCCTGAGCAACGTCACGCTGACGCCGCCCGACGGCGTGACCTGCACGCGCGACGGCGCGACCATCACCTGCGACCTGGGCGACCTCCCGGTCGGTGCCAGCGCCGCCATCGCCATCGCCGGCGACGTCGGCCGCGGCATGGGCGGACGCGAACTGCCGGTGTCGGCCGCCGTCGGCAGCGATCGCTCCGACCCCGTCGCGACGAACGACGAGGCCGCGCAGTCACCCGCCGTGAGCGCGATCAGCGACCTGCGCGCCGCGGCCGCCCTGCCGCCCAAGGCCAACGTCGGCGACGTCGTCGACCTCGTGCTCGAGGCGGCAAACGACGGACCGTCCGACGCCACCGGCGTCACGCTCGTCGCGACGCTGCCCCAGGGCCTCGAGGTCGAGAGCCTCCCCGAGGGCTGCACCGTCGCCGGCCGCGTCGTGACCTGCTCCTCCCCCGGCCTCGCGGTCGGCGAGACGCTGCGGCGCACCCTGCGCGTCCGCGTCACCGACGACGGCCCGCTGAACGTCCCGGTCACCGCGACGTCAGACCACCCCGATCCCACGCCGGCCGAGGCCGATGCCGACGTCGAGGCGTCGCCCGTCGCCGACGTGCAGGTCCTCGTCGTCGACCCACCGACCGTCGGTCCCGACGGCACCACCTACGGCCTCGACGTCCACAACGACGGCCCGTCCCCGGCCACGAACGTGATCGTCGTCGACGGCCCGTTCCCCGGCGCGAAGATCGTGTCGGTCAGGCCGACGCAGGGCACCTGCGAGGTCGACGCGAACGGCGCGATCCGCTGCAAGCTCGGCACCATCGAGCCCGGAGCGGACGTCCGCATCGTCGTCGTCCTCGTCGTCGACGAGGACACCGACCCGACCACGGTCCACCCGCGTCCGACGGCCAGCGCGGAGGAGGCCGACCCGACGCCGGCCAACAACGTCAAGGCGCTCGAGCTCGCGCCGCGGCCCGCCCAGCCGGCTCCCGCCGCGACCGCCGCCGCACCCGCGGCCGAGCCCCGCCTCGCCGTCGCGGCGCCGAGCCCCGTGGC